>JAFAFD010000247.1 GCA_023423675.1 Pseudomonadota bacterium
GCGGTGCCGGCCGACGTAGCCGCCGAACATGCGCGGCTGGATGCCGCCGATACGCTGGTGCTGGTCTATCCGCTGTACTGGTGGTCGTTCCCCGCGCTGCTGAAGGGCTGGATCGACCGGGTGTTCACCCAGGGCTGGGCCTACGCCGACGGTGCCGACGGCAAGGTGGAAAAGAAACTGCAGCGGCTGCAGGTGCACCTGGTCGGCATCGGCGGCGCGGGCGCGGAAATGATCGAACGCCGCGGTTATGGTGCGGCAATGAAGACACAGATCGACATGGGCATCTTCGATTACTGCGGTGCCAGAGTGCACTCTTCCACGCTGCTGCTGGATGCCGACAGTGGCCAGGCCGCGGCGCATCTGCAGACCGCCACGGGCATCGGCCGTACCATAGGCACACCTGCCTGATGATGTAGAGCCGCTGCATGTCCACCGCCGCCACGCCCACCCGTCGCCGGATGTCACGCGAACAGCGTGGCCGCCAGCTGCTGGACGTGGCCTGGACACTGGTGGGCGGCGAGGGCACCGATGCGCTCAGCCTGGGGCGCCTGGCCGAGGCGGCCGGCGTGACCAAGCCGGTGGCCTACGATCACTTCATCACCCGCAATGGCCTGCTGGCCGCGTTGTATGCGGACTACGACCAGCGCCAGACCGCCGTGTTCGATGCGCGCATCGGCGCGGCACCTGCGCGCCTGCACGAACGTGCGCAGGCCATCGCGTCGGGCTACATCGACTGCGTGCTCTCGCAGGGCAGCGACATCCAGGCGATCCTTGCTGCGTTGGCCGGTTCGCCCGAGCTGCGCGACGTCCGCCACCGCTACCAGCAGGACTTCGTCGAGCAGTGTGCACAATGGCTCGGCCCGTTTGCAGCCGATGGCGCCGTGCCTGTGGCCGGGCGCTGGGCGATCCTTGGCGCCGCCGAAGCACTGTCCGAGGCGGTGGCTGCCGGCGCACTGCTGCAGCCGGATGCGGAAGCGGAACTGCAACGGCTGATCGTCGAAACCGTCAGCCGCGCGCGCTGATCGCCGCGTCGCGCTGCAGCTGCGCGAAACCGTCCTGCAGGCATTGCTGTACCCACGCGTTGCGCGCTTCCCGCGTGGGCGAGCCGAGGGTGACGTTGATCAGCCGGTGCGTGGCTTCTTCGCTGTCGCGGCACGCGGTCGCCGCCAGACAGAAACCTGCCGCGCGGGTATAGCCGGTCTTCAGCCCATCGATGCCATCCGAGCCCAGCAGCGTGTTCTGGTTGTCCTTGCAGAACGTGCCATGCATGAAGTGGCGCTGCGCGGTGATGGCCAGCACCTGCGGATGATCGGCCAGCAGTCGCGCGGCAAGCATCGCCATGTCATGCGCGGTCGACACATGGCCCGGCGTGGTGATGCCCGAGACCGAGACGAAGTGCGTATCGCGCAGGCCCATGCGCGCGGCGGTGTCATTCATGCGCTGCACGTAGGCAGCCTCCGAACCTTCCAGGTGGCGGGCCAGCGCCAACGCGGCATCGTTGCCGGAGACGACCATCAGGCCTTCCAGCAGGTGGCCCAGGGTGACGGTCTCGCCCGGCACCAGGCCCATCCGCGTTTCATCGGCGGCCACCGTGTGCACGTCGTGCGCATCGATCACGGTGCTGTCCGTCCACGCATGACCCTCGCGCGCGATGGCCTCATAGGCCACATGCGCGGTCATCAGCTTGGTCAGCGAGGCGGGCGCGCGCGGCAGCCTGGCCTCGTGCTGCTGCAGGGTGTGCAGCGTGGCCGCATCCACGGTGATCGAAGAAAGTGCCGGTATCGGCGAAGCAGGCAGTGACATCATCAACACGATAACGCGCAGCACGCAGGGCGAAAAACCGCACGAATCTGCAACATTGCAATGATATAACGTGCCGCTGTTGGCGGTGTCGCCGCCTTTCGTACTGCAGGAATCTCCATGACCCGACCCCTCGCGCGACGCTGGCTGTGCCCGCCGATCCTGGCGGCGCTTGCCGCGCTCACTGCCTGTCAGCCGACGACGCGCCCCGATGCGCAGGCGGCCACCGCAACGACCGCCGAAGCGCGCCCGCACAACGTCATCGTGATGATCAACGACGGCGCCGGTTGGGGGACCTGGGATGCGGCGGCCTACTGGCAGTACGGCAGCCGCGAAGGCGCACCGTATGCGGATTTCCCGCAGCGCCTGGCCGTCACCACGTTCCCGCTCAACGCCAGTGGCCAGCCCACCCGCGATGATTCGCAGCGCATCGGCTACGACCCCATGCAGGCCTGGGACACCACCGAGGTGCCGGCGCCCGATCTGCCGTTCGTCGCTTACCAGTACTTGGCTGCCGTCGCCACCGACAGCGCCGCCGCGGGCACTGCGTTGGCGTCCGGCGTAAAGACCTACAACAACGCCATCAACTACAACAACGATGGCCAGCCGGTGGAGTTCAACACCCTGCGCGCCAAGGCGCTGGGCATGGCCACCGGCGTGGTCACCTCGGTGCCGTTCCCGCACGCCACGCCGGCGGTGTTCGCGGCGCAGAGCGAATCGCGCAACAGCTACCACCAGATCGCCCACCAGATGCTGGCCCAGGGCCACATGGATCTGGTGATGGGCACCGGCGGCCCCGGCTACAGCGTCGACGGCACGCCCTGCGTGGACGGCATGGACAAGGTCGCCGCCGAAGGCTGCCAGAACCCGTGGGAATGGGTGTCGCAGCAGGATTGGCAGCAGCTGGAAGCGGGCACGCCGATTGCTGGCAACCCGTCCGGCGCGTGGCGCCTGATCCGCAGCAAGGACGACTTCGCCGCGCTGGCTGACGGCCGCCTGCCGGCTGACCGCCCACTGATCGGTGTACCGCGCGTGGCCAACACCCTGCAGCAGGCGCGCCAGCTGCCGGTGGTCGGGCGCGATGCCGCCACGCCGTCGGGAGTGAAGAAGATCGACAGCGTGCCGGACCTGGCGACGATGACCCGCGGTGCGCTGCGCTTCCTGCAGCAGCGTTCGCCGCAGGGCCTGTTCCTGATGGTCGAAGGTGGCGCCACCGACTGGGCCGCGCACACCAGCGCCTGCGGTACCGAGTGGCACTACGGTGCCTGCACCGACCAGCCGCAGTACGGCCGCCTGATCGAAGAGACCGCCGAGTTCAACGATGCGGTGTCGGCAGTGGTGGCGTGGATCGAGCAGAACGGCGGCTGGGAACGCAACCTGCTGATCGTCACCACCGACCACGACAACAGCATGCCGATGGGCCCGGACGCGCAGAAGGTGGCCTTCGAGCCGGTGCGCAACAACGGCCGCGGGCAGATGCCGGGCATGAGCTTCCGCCCCACCGGCAACCACTCCAACGGCCTGGTGCCGCTGTGGGCCAAGGGTAACGGTGCCGAACTGCTGGGCCAGCGCGTGCGCGGCGTCGATGCCGGCTACCGCCAGCACGTGCGCTGGAACGACGGCAGCTACATCGACAACACCGACGTGGCCAAGGCCGTGCAGGACGCCCTGCAGCGCTGACCGCCCCCTGTAGAGCCGAGCCCACGCTCGGCTCTTCTTCGCTCTCTGTAGAGTCGAGCCATGCTCGACTGCTCTGGCTCTCTGTAGAGCCGAGCCCATGCTCGGCTGCTTCTCTACCGATCCACCACGCAGGCCAGGAACCGCGGCAGCACTGGATTGCGGTTGTCCGCCTTCCAGAACACCACCTGCTGCACGCGCGGCGCGTCCTTCAGGCGAACGAAGGACACGCCGGGCATGCCCATGCGCTGCAGCGAGGCTGGCACCAGCGCGATGCCCAGCCCTTCGCCCACCAGGCTGACGATGCTCTGCTGAAGCTGCACTTCCAGCCGCACATCGGCCTGCAGGCCGGCGGCATGGAAGCTGGCTTCGATGGCCTCGCGCAGGGTCGGCACCACGTCGGCCGGCGCGGTGATCAGCGCCTCGCCGGCCAGAGCGGTGATATCGACGCTGCGGCGGCGCGCCAGGCGATGGTCGGCCGGCACCACCACGCACAGCGGTTCTTCCTGCAGCGGCAGCAATTCCAGCCCGCGCAGCGACGCCGGCGCAAAGCCGATACCTGCATCCAGCGCACCCGAACGAACCCCGTCCAGCAGGGCCATCGGCAGCGCCTCCCGCAGGCGCAGCTGCACCTGTGGATGCGCGGCAATGAAGCGACGGGCCAGCGGCGGTACCGAGCTGTGCGCGGCATGCATCATGAAGCCCACCTGCAGCTCACCCAGCTCGCCCGCACCGACCTGGCGGGCAGCGTGGCAGGCCTGTTGCAGGGCGTTCATCACCCCGCGCGCGTCCTCCTGGAAGCGCTGGCCGGCCGCGGTCAGGCGCACGTGCCGCGAGTCGCGCTCCAGCAGCGCCACGCCCAGAGAGTCCTCCAGCGCGGCGATCTGCCGGCTCAGCGGCGGCTGGGTGACATTGAGGCGTTCGGCGGCCCGACCGAAGTGCAGGGTGTCAGCGACGGCCAGGAAGTAACGCAGCGGGCGGATGTCGATCATGCGCGAATGGTATCGCTGGTGCCCGTTAAAAGCATTGGAAGGTATTGATGATGGCGCGTAGCCTGCGCGGCATTCCCTCCCTTCGCGCCGCCCATGCTGTCCGTCCTGGCCATCGTCCTTCCCGTGTTCGCGCTGATCCTTGCCGGTTGGCTGGCCCGCCGCAGTGGTGCGCTGGGCCCGCATTCGACCAGTGAGCTGAACCGCTTCGTGGTGCAGCTGGCGCTGCCGGCGCTGCTGTTCGACGTGGTGGCCAATGCGCGCTGGCAGCAGCTCTGGCATCCGGGTTTCATCGCCAGCTTCGGCGGTGGCACCGCGCTGCTGTTTGCCGCCACGGTGTGGTGGCGTCGACGCCGCGGCCATGCGCTGGCCGATGCCAGCATCGACGGGCTCAACGCCGCTTATGCCAACACCGGCTTCGTCGGCTTTCCGCTGGCGGTGGCCGCGCTCGGGTCGTCGGCGCTGGCCCCGACGCTGGTCGCGACCCTGCTGACGGTGTGCGTGCTGTTCGCCGCAGCCATCGTGCTGATCGAGGTCGGCCTGCAGCGCGAGCATCGCCTGCACCATCTGCTGGGCAAGGTGGCGCGCTCGCTGCTGCGCAATCCGCTGCTGCTGGCGCCGCTGGCCGGCGTGCTGCCGATGGCGCTGGGCCTGTCGATGCCGGCGCCGGCGGAAACCTTCCTGAAGCTGCTCGGCGGCGCGGCGGCCCCGTGTGCGCTGATCGCGCTGGGCCTTTTCCTCGGGGAGCGGCGCACGCCGGTGCCGGGTGCTGGGCGCAGCGCGGTGGTGCTGGGCGGCCTGAAGCTGCTGGTGCATCCCCTGCTGGTGTGGCTGCTCGCCACGCAGGTGTTTGCGCTGCCGGCCGCGCTTGCCCACGCCGCGGTGCTCATGGCCGTGCTGCCCACCGGCACCGGCCCCTTCATGCTGGCCGAGTTCCACCGCCGCGAAGCATCGACCACGGCCGCCACGGTGCTGGGAACAACCTTGTTGTCCCTGCTGACGGTGACCGGCTACCTGGCGCTGCTGCAGCTGTAGAGCCGAGCCCATGCTCGGCTGCTTTTCGCAGGAACCCATCACCCAGTAGAGCCGAGCCCATGCTCGGCTGCTCTTCGCAGGAACCCCGCACACGGCAGCCGAGCGTGGGCTCGGCTCTTGTGTCTTGGAACGGTGCCCTGATCAGGCACAATTCCCCCGGTGACCCCGGGAGGCTCCGATGACGCTGCCTCGGCTCTTAAGCCTTCGAGCTTGCAAAGTAGATTCAGCGCGTCG
>JAFAFD010000270.1 GCA_023423675.1 Pseudomonadota bacterium
TGGGGCCGGCGGCCTGGCCCTGCAGCACGTTCTGGCAGCCCGGCGCGGCTTCCTGCACGCGGCGGCCGGTGACCGGATCGAAGGCGAAGTAGGTGCCCGGATTGAACTGGCCCGGCTTGCTGCCCACACCCAGGCGCAGTCCGCTGAGGTAATTGGGGTTGTTGACGTAGTACTGGCTGGGGCGCTTGTCGTAGAAATCGCTGAGCGGAATCGCGTCGCGGCGGTACATGTTCACCGCGCCATAGACGTTGAAGCGGTTCTCGGTCAGGTCACCGAAGCCGGCGGTGATGCTGGCCTGGCGCTCGCCGTAGGAATCGATGCGCGAGGAGGTGTCGTTGGTGAAGTTGATTTCCGCGCCCTGGAAGTTGCGCTTGGTGATCACGTTGATGACGCCGGCCACCGCATCGGTGCCGTACACCGCCGAGGCGCCGTCGGTCAGCACTTCCATGCGCTCGATGGCCGCGGCCGGGATCGCATCGATGTTGACGAACTGGGTCTGGAAGCCCGCCGGTGCGCCGTAGTACGACAGGCGACGGCCGTTCAACAGCACCAGCGTGCCCTGCGCGCCGAGGCCACGCAGGTTGGCCTGCGAGGCGCCGTCCGAACCGGTGAACAGCGAGCGCGAATCCTGCTGCGCGGGTCGCGCGGCCGGCAGGTTGTCCAGCACCTGCAGCAGCGTGCGCGCACCCATGTTCTGGATGTCCTGCTTGCTGATCACCTGCACCGGCGATGCGGTTTCGACATCGGTGCGGCGGATGTTGGAGCCGGTGACCTCGATGCGGGCCAGGTCGGTGGCGTTGTCCTTGCTGTCCTGGGCGGCAGCAGGCAGGGCGATCGACAGCAGCACGCCGGCGATGGCCAGCGACAGCGGGGCGAAGGAACGACAGGGCGGACGGGGGTGGCGTGCGGGCAACATCGGGGTTCTCTCCTGGCAGGGGTGCGCGGCGGGTGGGCGGCGCGAAAGCGATTGGCGGGCAAAACGCTCCCGGGCCACGGCTCTGGAGCCATGGTCGGAATGGGCGGGGGAGGAGCGGTGTTACGTGGGGGTCATGGGGCGACGATGCTGGCGGAGTCGCCCTCCTGGCCGATCAGCACGGCGTTGGCCCAGTTGGCGCAGACCTGGGCGGGTTGGCTGCCCTGCGCACCCAGCGTGCGCAGGCTCAGGGTGGAAAGACCACGGATGTCCAGTTCCGGCTTGACCACGCCAGGTGCCTTCACCAGCCCGCTGTCGTACAGCAGACGGCCGTCGCCCCAGACCTGGAACTGCAGCCCCCCGGCGGTGCGGCAGGCATCGTCGATGCCAAGATCGGCGCGCAGCAGGTTCCAACCGCCCTGCAGGCGCAGGTCGATGCGGCTGTTGCCACCGACACCCAGGCCCCGGCGGAACTGCAGGCCGTTCATGCGCAGGCCGGCGTCGCCACGGAAGGACTGGTCGGCGCGGACCTGGCTGGCCAGCGCGGCCGGCACCGGCAGCTCGGAGAGATACTGCTGCCGGGCCGGTCGCTCCGGTTCCTGGTGTTCGAGGATGTGGAAGGTGGACAGCGCGATCGGGCCGACATCGCGCGGCTGCAGTGCATCGAATGCGCGGGCGCTGCCCTGTGCGGCGGTGACCATCGGATCGGTGCTGCTGGCGCCGTCGCCCTCGGGGTTCTGCACGCTCAGCACGCGGAAGCGCAGCAGGCGGCCGGCATGGGCCGGGAAGTCGATGCGCTGCACGCCTTCCTTCAACTGCAGGCGGCCACGCGCGATGGGTTCGCCCCACTCGCCATTGCTGTCGCCCAGGTAGACCTCGTAGTCGCGCACCTGGCCGTGCTTCCAGTTCTTGTCGTTACGCGGGGCGATCTCGATGCCGTCGATCATCTTCCGCTCGCCGAAGCCGACCACCCACTCATGCGCACCGGTACGCACGGCCTGGTTGCGCACGCTGCGGAACCAGGTGTTGGGCTCATCGTCGAAGGCATTTTCCAGCGCGTGGCCCGGTTCTTCGGCCGGGCGGTTGACCACCAGCAGGCTGTCGGCCGGCAGTTCGCGACCCAGTACCGGTGCGGCCGGGAAGGCATCATCGGCGGCTGCGGCAGCGACCGCGAAGTCCAGCTGCAGCTGCAGCGGCTGGCGGATGTCCTGCGTGGCCGTGCGCACATGCAGCGTGCCGCGGCGATCCTTGGCATCGAAGTACCAGCCCTCGGGTGCGCTGTTGAACGCGGCCGCATCGGCCAGCGCCGGCAGCGCGCGGCCACCAGCCTGTACCGCGCGCGGCGCCTGGCGGCTGAGCACGCGCAGGCCGTAGCGGCGCTGTGCCAGCTGGCCGTTGTAGCTGCCCTGCACCGCATCGATCTGCACCTGCACCGGGCCACTGCCCTGTGCCGGCGCCTGCACGCGCACGACCTGCGTGCTCGATTCGCCCTTCTGGTAGCGGCGCGTCGTGCCGTCATCTTCGTAGAGCGTGTACTGCGCATTGCCCTGCGGGTACAGGTCGAACGTCACTTCATCCAGGGGCTTCTCGCCGTCGAACAGCATCGACGGGTACATCGGCAGGATGGCACCGGCACGCACGAACACGGGCAGCGTGGCCAGGTCCACCTGGCGGTCGAGCTGGCGACCCTCGGCACCGGCCTGCACGCGGCGGCCATCCCAGTAGTCGATCCAGCCACCGGCGGGCAGATGGATGTCGCGGCGCCAGCCACGGCTGGCCGCCTGGCTGCGGTACACCGGCGCCACCAGCAGGTCGCGGCCGAGCAGGAACTGGTATTTGTAGGTTTCATCCTGCGCATGCGGGTCGCGCGGGTTGTCCCACATCAGGCCACGCACTGGCGGCGCGCCGGTCTGCGCGGCCTCGTGCACCAGCCCGTACATGTACGGGGTCAGGCGCATCTTCAACTTCAGGTAATCGCGGTTGATGCTGCGGTAGGGCTCGTCGTACCACCACGGGTGCTTGCGCGCGTTCGACGACCAGCCGCTCATGCCCATCAGCACGGGGGTGAACGCCTTCCACTGCAGGTCGCGGGTGAAGGTTTCGGCGCTGCCGCCGAAGATCGCATCGACGTCGCCACTGGCGTAGGCCATGCCGGACAGGCCCGAGCCGATGAGGGTGGGAATGTGCCAGCGGATGTAATCCCAACTGCTGCTCTGGTCGCCGGTCCAGGCCACCGCGTAACGCTGGATGCCGGCCCAGCCCATCACCGTCCACAGGAAGGGGCGCGAATCGGAGTTGTCGAGGATGCCGTTGAAGGCCTGGCGGTTGGCATCCATCGCGAACTGGTAGCCCTTGCCGGTCCAGGCCACGTCGAGCTTCTGCACGCGGCTGCCGGCCTTGCCCACTTCCCAGGCGATCTTGTCCACGCCGTTCTCGGTCCACAGGCCGGTACGGAAGCCATATTTCGCCAGCCCCTGCACGGTCTCCGGCAGCTTCTGGTAGCCGCAGCCGTAGCCATCGTTGGGCAGGATCCAGCCACCGGGCATGTCATGTTCGCGGTACTGCCTGGCCACGCTGTCGATCACATCCGGCGTGGTGCCGGTCGGGCCGTCGCTCCAGCCCTCGGGCACGGTGCCGGGCTTTTTGCTGTTGTCGCCGTCGTTGTAGCAGTCGGCATCGCCGTAGGACAGCGCCCAGCGCGCGACCATGTTCGGGCGGCCGGTCAGCTGGGTGTAGCGTTCGATCAGCTTCGGCAGGTCGGCACCGACAAAGTAGTAGGCATCGAAGCGGTCTTCGCGGTGCAGCAGGGTGGCCTGGTCGGCCTGGCGCAGGTCGTAGCTGCCATCGCTCCAGGTGTTGCGCAGCATGCCCCAGCCACGGCTGCTGAGCAGCATCGGCGCCGGACTCGGGCGATCACCTTCCTCCCAGCCGCCGGAGTAGGACACCTCCAGCTCGCGGCCCTTGAACTGGTAGCGGCCGTTCTGCTGGCCACCGCCGAAGTAGCCTTCATCGGCCTGCGAAGAAAGCACCTGCACGCTCTGCGTGGCGTCCAGATCCAGCGGCTGCAGTTCCTGCCACAGCGCGGTGGGCTGGCCGTTGTCCAGCCGCTCCAGGCGCAGGCGCAGCGGCTGGCGCTGCACGTGCAGCACCAGCGCAGCGGTACGCACGCGGATTTCCTGCGCGTCTTCTTCCAGCTGCGCCTGCACGTTCGCCTTGGGCTGTGGCAGCACGATGGGCGCGGCCTTGTCGCCGGCCCCGGTCAGGGTGCCCTTGCGGCCGGCCTGCACGCGGATGATGTCCGCGGCCGGCAGTTCGATGCGGATGCGCGCGCCGCTGTCGGTCTGCAGATCCCAGCCCTGCACGCCGTCACGGCTGTCACTGGCGCTGACCGAACGCAGGTTGCCGACCGGCTCGGCCTGGGCCGGTGTCGCTGCCAGCATCAATGCCGGCAGCAGGGCCAGCAACATCGGCGAGCGACGAATGCGGTTCTCCACACGAACTCCCAACCCGTTTACCGGGCGTTTCGAAAGCAGTTGCGGCCGACTCTAGGGCAGTGATTCGAAAGATGTCAATAAACTGAAAGGAAAAAGGAAGATATATTTTATTGAAACGAAAGTTGTTGCGGCGCAATACTTTGTGTAAGCGCTTGCAACCCCCTGTTAAGCATTGTGCGATACGGCATCCGGCCGATTCTTGCGTTTCGCGATCGACGCCATAAAGGGTAAGTCAGCTCAGCCCATTTCTTTCTTTTTGCTTTCGATGTTTGACATTTCGAAAGAAAACGCTGATGGTGCGCTGGCCCAACTGGAACCTCCGAATGGACGTCACCCTGCTTTCCGATGTGTCCGCCTGGCAGCGCCGCGGCGGAGCCGATACCGCTACCGAAATCGCCCAGCAGCCCGCGCTGTGGGAAGCCTTGGCGCAGGACCTGTCGCGTGCCCGCGACCGCCTGCAGGCCTTCCTCGGCGACAGCCTGAACGCCCCCAACCAGCGCGTGCTGTTCACCGGCGCCGGCAGCTCCGGCTTCATCGCCGAGATGGTGGCCGATGCGATCAATGCGCAGTGGCCGGCCGAGGTGCGCGTGGTGCATACCACCAGCCTGCTGACCCACCCGGCGCTGTACCTGCAGCGCGACCGCCCCACCCTGCTGGTGTCGTTCGGCCGCAGCGGTTCCAGCCCGGAAAGCGTGGCCGCGGT
>JAFAFD010000126.1 GCA_023423675.1 Pseudomonadota bacterium
GCCGCCTGCCGGTCAGCTCTCTGAAAAGTTATGTCGGCCACATGCTGGGCGCCTGCGGCGCGTTCGAGGCATGGGTGACGATCGAGATGATGCGTGCGGGCTGGTTTGCGCCCACGCTCAATCTGGAGCATGCCGACCCCCGTTGCGCGGCGCTCGATCACATCACCGGGGAGGGGCGACGGCTGCAGGCGACGCACGTCATGAGCAACAACTTCGCCTTCGGCGGTATCAATACGTCCCTCATCTTCAAAAAGTGGTGCGGGTAGGCTGGCGCGGCCAGACCGGTTTCCAACCGCATGCCACGTGAACGCCATCGCCACATTGCTGAATCCCGTCGGGGAAACGCCGTCGATCGCGCCGCCATCGTCGCCCGCCTGCTTTCCCCGGTGTCGGCTTTCCGACACAATCATGGCTCTTCCCGGGTTATCGTCCCGCGGACATGCACGCCTACGTCTATAAAAGCCAACTTAAGCCGGACACCTACGTCTATCTCGCCCGTCGTGATGATTTCAGCGCGCTGCCTGCGCCGCTGGTCACCTCGCTGGGTGCGCTGTCGTTCGTCCTCGAAGTGACCCTGGATGCGCAGCGCCGTCTGGCCCAGGCCGACCCGGACAAGGTCCGCAGCGAGCTGACAGAGCGGGGTTTCTACCTGCAGGTGCCGCCGTCGGTGACCAGCATGATGCGGCGCCACTATGACTGAGCTGTCGCGCCCACGCGCTCTGTCGATCGCCTTCGTTATCGGCGCCGTGCTGGCGCTCGCCTCGGTCGTGGGCGGGCTGCCCGGTGCCGTGCTTGCCGCACTGGCGCAGCCGGCGTTCGCGCTGGGCGTGTCCTGGTGGCGGCGCAGCCGCACGCTGCAGGCTCCGAAGCTGATCGCACGGCGGGAGCTGCCGGCGTTGGCGGTGCTGTGGGCTGCGGCCCCGGCAGGCCTGGCGCTGCTGCTGGCATGGCCGCTGGCGGCGCTGCGTGACAGCGGCAGCCTGGCCGCCGTGCTCGGCCTGAGCGTGCTGGTCAGTGCCGGCCTGCTGGCCGCGTGGCGCACCTGGCCGTTGTGGAACGATGTCGAACGCCTCGACGGCAGTCTCGCCCAGCATTGGCACGCGCTGGCCGGGCGTGACCTGACCGCCTGGCGTGGCCTGCTGGTGGCGGCGATCGTGGTCGCCCTGGCCGCGCTGATCGTGCTGCCGGCATGGCCGGGCCTGTTGCCGGAAGGCGCCGGTTGGCCTGCCGCACTGGCCACCCTGGTGCTGTCGCCGGTCCTGCACCTGCTGCTGCAGCGGGTGGCACCGGCGCCGATGGTCAGCCTGCGCAGCACTACGCAGGACCTGCCCAGCGGCGATGCCGAAGCCCTGTTCAACGCCGCCGCCGAAAGCACGCCGCTGGAAGCGATGGCACCGCAGGAGCTGACCCCGGCGCTGTACGAAGCCGCGCGCCACGGCCGCATCGACCGCGCGCTGCAGCTGCTGCAGGCCGGCGCCGATCCGCACGCGCTGCCGGACCCGAACTGGCGCGACCAGCGCAGCCTGGCCGTGCTCGCCGCCGTGCTGCCGGACCTGCGCCTGCTGCGCGAACTGATCGGTCGTGGCGTTGACGTGAATGCTCCGCACCGTGGCATGACCCCGCTGCTGGCCGCCACGCGCGACAGCTGGCATGGGCGCCCGGAAGCGGTGATGACCCTGCTCGCCAACGGCGCCGATTCGCGCGCGATGGACAGCGATGGCAATACACCGCTGCACCACGCCGCGCGCAGTTCCGACCCGGGCGTGGCCGCGCTGCTGCGCGATGCCGCCGCCGAGGTGGATGCGCTCAACACCGAAGGCTGGTCGCCGCTGGCGGTGGCCTGCCAGGTCGGCAACTGGCGCCTGGCCCGCTTCCTGCTCGAGCGCGGTGCGCGCAGCGAACCCAGCGAAGGCACCCCGGTGCTGCTGGCCGCTGCCGCCACCGAGGACGACGATCCGGCCGGCGTGCAGCTGCTGCTCAAGCACAAGGCGCGCGCCGATGCGCGCGACCGCCAGCGTCGCAGCGCACTGCACGAAGCCGCCCTGGCCGGCCATGTCGAGATCATCGGCGTGCTGCTGGGTGCCGGCGCCAACCTCGAAGCGCGCGATGCGCTGGGCCGCACGCCGTGGCTGGAAGCGGCCCGTGCCGGTCGCGCCGCTGTCATCGAACACCTGCTGCCGCACAAGCCGGACCTGGTGGCGGTCGATGGCGAAGGCCGCAACGCCGTGCTGCTCGCCGCGATGGCCGAAGATGTCTCGCCGCTGCTGGTCAAGCGTCTGGTCGACCTGGGCATCCCCGCCGATGCAAGCGATCCGCTTGGCCGTCGTGCGGTGGACTACGCCGCCGAAGCCGGGCGCTGGGCGATCGTGGCCCTGCTGGACCCGTCCTATCCGTTGCCGGCCGCGGTCAGCGATGGCCTGGCCGAACGCGGTGAAGCCGCCAGCGCCAGCGGCCTGCTGCCCGACCGTCCGCCGCTGACCCTGCTGCGCGAAGCGCTGGGCTTCGGCAATACCGAAGGCATGGCCGCGCTGGCCAGGCTGTGCCAGCCGGAAGAGCTGGGCGGCCTGCTGCTGGACCCTGAACTGGCGCTGGAACCGCGCGCGGTCGACTGGCTGCTGGGCCATGGCGCCGACCCGTACGTGCGCGACGCCTGTGCCGATACCCCCATGTTCGCCCTGCTGTCGCGCGGCATCGACGCGGTGCCGGCGCTGCAGGTGATGCTGCAGCGTGGCCTGTCGCCGGCCGGCCGCGGTGGCCTCGCGCGTTTCCTTGCTGCCTGCGCGCAGCACGATCAGGCCGCGCGCGGCCTGGAACAGCTGGCGCTGGAACTGCTCGAACGCGGCGCCGATCCATTCGCCGCTTCGCCGGCCGGTGATCCGCCGCTGTCGCTGGCGGTGCGCCTGGGCTGGCTGCGCCTGCAGCAGGCCCTGCTCAATGCCGGTGTCGATCGCGAAGCCCGCGACAGCCACGGCATGACCGCCCTGCACCTGGCCACCGCGCTGGCCCGCGAAGGCGCGCTGAAGCTGCTGGTGCAGCACGGTGCATCGCCGGAAGCGCGTGCCGCCGATGGCCAGACCCCGCTGGGCGTGGCGCTGTCGATCGGCCGCCGCGACCTGGCCGACTGGCTGGATTGGCGGGTGTGGCCGCTGCCGCGCCGCACCCTGCGCGAAAGCGACCTGCCGGCCGCCGCCATGGCCGGTGACGTCGATGCCGTGCGCCGTTTGAACGATCTCGGCTTCGCCATCGACGCCGTCGATGCGCAGGGCTGCACCGCGCTGCTGCGAGCGGCCGGTGGTGGCCATCTGGCGGTGGTCGACCTGCTGCTGGCGCGTGGCGCGGATCCGCAGCATGGCGCGGCCAGTGGCGCGACTCCGCTGTCGGCGGCGGTCAGCATGCGCCAGGTGGATATCGTCTCGGCCCTGCTCGATGCCGGCGCCCAGCTGGAACACCGCCTGCCGGGCGGGGTGACCGTGCTGATGCTGGCCTCGGCGCTGGGCCTGCCGGACATCGTCGCGCGTCTGCTCACCGCCGGTGCCGACGTGCACGCCGGCGATGCGCAGCAGCTGGGCCCGCTGCACTGCGCGGCGCTGTATGGCTTCAGTGCCCGCGACCGTTCGCGCCTGCTGGCCCTGCTGGATACGCTGTTGCTGGCCGGCGCCGAGCCCGACTTGGCCTCGGCCGGTTCGGTCACGCCGCTGCTGCTGCTGCTGGGTGCACGCGCCGAGCCGGGCACCGCCTGCGACGAGCAGGTGGTGATGGCTGCGGTGGAGCGCCTGCTGGATGAGGACGTGAGCCTGGACGTCCGTGACCCGCGCGGCTTCGGCCCGCTGCACCTGGCCGCCCTGCACGGGCTGCCGCTGCTGGTGCAGCGCCTGCTGCGCGCCGGTGCCGATCCGGAAGTACGCGACAGCCTCAACCGCAGCCCGCGCGAGATCGCGGTCATGCGCGGCTTCATCGACGTGGCCGGCGAATTCGAACCGCGCGTGCCGGGCGTGTCCTCGATGGCCCGGTTCCTGCGCGACAACGGCTGAGAGCCGGGGTCGGATCCCTTTCCAACGGAAAGGGCTCTGACCCCTGCATGGCGACATGCACGATCATCCACGCATGGCGTGGATCTACTCGCTATCGGCGTCGGCCTCGAACAGGTGCATCAGGTCATTGCGTGCATCGCGCGAGGTCTGGATCACTGCGGCTTCGTCGTCATACACCAGGTACTGGTCGCGCAGCAGCTGTTCGTCATGCTCGCGGAACCGCTGCACATGGCGCTGCGCCACGTCCGCCGCCACGCCCAGCGCGGTCAGCACGCGTCCGCTCATTTCCAGGCTGGTGCCGAACACTTCGCGGAACGGCTCGGCCGACATGTCCATCAGACGCCATGCATGCTGGCGGTTGCGCGCACGTGCCAGCACCTTCGCATCCGGGTACAGGCGGCGCACCATGCGCACCGCGCGCAGGTTGGTTTCCGGATCGTCCACGGTGATCACGAACACATCGATATGCTCGCCGCCCGCGGCGCGCAGCATCTCCGGCCGGGTCGGGTCGCCGTAGTAGAGCTGGTTGCCGAAGCGGCGCAGGTCGGCCACGGTGTCCGGGTTCGCTTCCAGTGCCACGAACGGCACCTTCTGCGCGGTCAGCAGGCGCGCGATCACCTGGCCGAAGCGGCCCATGCCGGCGATCAGCACCTTGGGCTGGTTGTCCGGGGCCACCTTGTCGGCCGGTGCAGCATCGCGCGGTGCAGGTTTCTCCCGGCCCAGCAGCTTCAGCAGCACCAGCATCAGCAGCGGCGTGATCGCCATCGACAGGCCGACGATGGCCACCAGCCGGTCATGGTTGGCGTCGCCCAGCAGGTGCGCGCGCTGCGCTTCGTTGAACACCACGAAGGCGAACTCGCCGCCCAGCCACAGCACGCTGCCCAGCAGCAGCGACTGCCGCGACCCCAGTTTGGCGATGCGGCCGATCAGGTACAGCAGGCTGAACTTCACCACCAGCAACGCGGCCACGCCGGTGGCGATCAGCCACGGCTCGGCGGTGATGCGGTCGAGGTCGATGCCCATGCCCACGGCGATGAAGAACAGGCCCAGCAGCAGGCCCTTGAACGGCTCGATCTGCGCTTCCAGCTCGTGGCGGAATTCCGAATCGGACAACAGCACGCCGGCCAGGAACGCGCCCAGGCTGGGGCTGAGGCCGGCTTCCTGCATGAACCAGGCGGTGCCCAGCACTACCAGCAGCGCGGTGGCGGTGAACACTTCCGGGCTGCGGGTGCGGGCGATGATGCCGAACACCTTGCGCAGCACCGGGCGCCCGCACAGGATCACCACCGCCAGCGCACCCAGCGCCACGGCCGCGTCTTCCCAGCGCAGCGTCTCGTTCTTCGCCCCGCCCAGCAGCGGGATGGCGGCCAGCAGCGGGATCGCGATCAGGTCCTGGAACAGCAGGATGGCAAAGCCCAGCCGGCCATGGTCGCTGTTGATCGCCTTGTGCTCGGACAGCAGCTGCAGGCCCACCGCGGTGGAGGACAGGGCCAGCGCGATGCCGACCACCAGCGCGCTCTTCCACTGGAAGTGATCGAGCAGCAGCAGGCCACCCAGCAGCAGGCCGGACAACGCCACCTGCGCCGCACCCGCGCCGAACACCGAGCGACGCATCACCTTCAGGCGGGCGGGCGACAGCTCCAGGCCGATGACGAACAGCAGCATCACCACGCCGATCTCGGCCGCGCCGAGGATGCGATCGGCATCCTGCACGAAGCCCAGTCCGTCCGGACCCAGCACCACGCCAGCGGCGAGGTAGCCCAGCACTGCGCCGAAGCCGAACTTCTTGAACACCGGCACCGCGATCACCGCGGCCAGCAGCAGCACCAGCGCCAGTTCCAGACCACCGCTATACATGGGAATTCCTGGTCATCGCGGGGGCCTTTGCTGCGTGCGTGCGGCTGGGGGAGCGCGGCCGTGCAGGCCACCCCATCATTATGCGCGCCCGCCTGTGCACGAACGACAACGGCCACGGAAGGCCGGGGTCAGATCCCTTTGCGCCGCAAAGGGCTCTGACCCCACGGGCACCTGACTGCGAGCCCGGGCCAGGGTTGACCAGGCGTGCCGGCAGGTCCAGACTGCCCGCCGCTGCCGGTCGCGCCGTCGTCGAGCGTGTCAGGCAGTACACCCATCCGGAGTCCCCAACCCATGTCCAGCGACAGTAGAAGTCGACTTCGTTCGACGCCAGCGATGGCTACCGCCTGATATCGGGTCGGTTTGCCTGCGTTGGCGTTGCGCGAGGTCGCATCCCCACAAGGCAAGCCCATGAACCAGAAGCAATTGCTGCGCCCGGTGGCCGACGCCGCTGCCCTCGCCGCACCCCTGGCCAGCTACAACACCGCCGACGCGGTGGAGTTCCTCAACACGCTCGACCTGGAGCGCGCCGCCGAAACGCTGGCCGCGCTGTCGCTGCCGCGCGCGGTGAAGATGCTCGAAGCGCCCGAACTGCACCGCAGTGGCGAGCTGGTGGCCGCATTGCCGCCGGCCCGCGCCGCCGCGCTGCTGGGGCTGATGGCCGACGACCGCGCCACCGACATCGTCCACGAGCTGGACGAGGAAGAACGCGCGCGGCTGATCCCGCTGCTGGGCAGCGATGCCCGCCAGGCCATCCAGACGCTGCTGAGCTACCCGGCAAACACCGCCGGCGCGCTGATGACCACCGAGTTCGTCGCCGTGCCCGCCACCTGGACCGTGGCCCAGACCCTGCAGCACATCCGCCAGGTCGAGCGTACCCGCGAGACCGTGTACGCGATCTACGTGCTCGATCCGGCCAGCCAGCAGCTGCAGCAGGTGGTGACCATGCGCCGGCTGATCACCGGCCTGCCGGAGGAGTCGATCCTCGACGTGGCCCAGGTCAATCCGCCGGTCACCGTCGATGCCCTGCTGGACCAGGAAGAAGTGGCGCGGCTGATCCGCCGCCACGACCTGCTGGCCATTCCGGTGGTGGACGCGCAGCAGCACCTGCTGGGCATCGTCACCGTCGACGACGTGCTCGATGCGCTCATCGAGGAATCGACCGAGGATGCGCACAAGTTCGGCGGCATGGAAGCGCTGGACAAGCCGTACATGCAGATCGGTTTCTTCGAGATGCTGCGCAAGCGCGCCGGCTGGCTGAGCGTGCTGTTCCTCGGCGAGATGCTCACCGCCAGCGCGATGCAGCACTACGAGGACGAGCTGGCGCGCGCGGTGGTGCTGACCCTGTTCATTCCGCTCATCATGAGCTCGGGCGGCAACTCCGGTTCGCAGGCCACTTCGTTGCTGATCCGCAGCCTGGCCCTGCGCGAGCTGCGCCTGAGCGACTGGTGGAAGGTGGCGCTGCGCGAAGTGCCGACCGGCATGGTGCTGGGCGCCATCCTCGGCTGCCTGGCCATCGTGCGCATCGTCATCTGGCAGCTGGGCGGCCTGCACGACTACGGCGAGCACTGGATCCTGCTGGCCATCACCATCGGCGCGGCCCTGGTGGGCATCGTCACGTTCGGCTCGCTGTCCGGCTCGATGCTGCCCTTCATCCTCAAGCGCCTGGGCTTCGACCCGGCCAGTGCCTCGGCACCGTTCGTGGCCACCCTCGTGGACGTGACCGGCCTGGTGATCTACTTCAGCATCGCCGCCCTCATCCTGCACGGCACCCTGCTGTAACAAATACGTATGGCCTGGGGTCGGATCCCCGTGCTCTGGTAGGTGCCCACCTTGGTGGGCACACAAAGGTCATTCAGGGGTCAGAGCCCTTTCCTGCGGAAAGGGATCCGACCCCGTCGCCGACCCCATCGCCACGGAATTTGGGTACCGTAGGCGCATGAGTACCTACCACCTGCAGTCCGTGTTCCGTCCGCAGTCGGTCGCGGTGATCGGCGGCAGCCCGCGTGAACGCTCCGCCGGTCGTGCGGTGCTGCGCAACCTGCGTGGCACCGGCTTTCCCGGCAAGGTGGCGTGGATCAACCCGCGTCACGCCGCGATCGATGGCATCCGCACGGTCAAGCGCCTCAACGACCTCGACTGGGTGCCCGACCTGGTAGTCATCACCGCGCCCGCGGCGATCGTGCCGCAGGTGGTGCGTACCGCCGCCGAGCGCGGCGTGCAGGCGGCGATCATCCTCACCGCGCATCTCGGCGAAGGCCCGGGCTCGCTGTCCGAACAGGTGGAAACGGTGGCGCGCAAGCACGGCCTGCGCATCCTCGGCCCGCACTGCCTGGGCGTCATCGCGCCGCATGCGCGGCTCAACGCCAGCATCGCCGCGCACTTCCCGCAGGCCGGTGACCTCGCGTTGATCTCCGAATCCTCGGCCATTGCCGCCGCGCTGGTGGAGTGGGGCGTGGCACGTTCGGTGGGTTTTTCCGCCGTGGTTTCGCTGGGCGACACCATGGACGTCGACTTCGGCGACCTGCTCGATTACTTCGCCACCGACTACCGCACCCGCGCCATCCTGCTCTACGTCGAACACATCAAGGACGCGCGCAAGTTCATGTCGGCCGCGCGTGCCGCCGCGCGCGCCAAGCCCGTGGTGGTGGTCAAATCCGGCCGCGCCGAGCGCGTGCAGCCCGGCAGCGCCGACACCCACGTGCAGGCGCTGGCCCGCGCCGATGATGTCTACGGCGCCGCCTTCAACCGCGCCGGCCTGCTGCGCGTGAATGCACTGGACGAGCTGTTCACCGCCGCCGAGACCCTCGGCCGGCTCGGTACCTTCCCGGGCCGCCGCCTGGCCGTGCTCAGCAATGGCGGTGGCGTCGGCCGCCTGGCGGTGGACCAGCTGGTCGCGCTGCGTGGCACCTTGGCGCAGCTGTCCGACAGCACGGTGGAAACGCTGGACAAGGTGCTGCCGCAGGGCTGGTCGCGCAGCAACCCGGTCGACATCGTGGTCGACGCCGATGGTGATCGCTATGCAGCTGCCATCGAGGCGCTGCTGGCCGACAACGAGAACGATGCGGTGATGGTGGTCAACGTGCCCACTGCGTTCACCTCTTCTGCCGATGCCGCGCAGGCACTGACCCGCACGCTCGGCCTGCGCCCGCGCCACCACCGCGACAAGCCGGTGTTCGCGGTATGGCTGGGCAACGATGACCAGGCCACCGCCACGCTCAACGCGGCGCGCGTGCCGACCTATCCGACCGAGGCCGAAGCCGTGCGCGGCTTCCAGCATCTGGTGCGCTATCGCGAAGCGCAGAACGCGTTGATGGAAACGCCGCCCAGTCTGCCGCAGGATTTCAGCGTGGATACCGCGCGTGCGCGCGCGCTGGTCGACGCCGCACTGGCCAATGGCCAGCAGTGGCTGGACCCGCTGGCCACCCACGATCTGCTCAAGGCCTACGGCATTCCGTCGGCGCCGGTGATGCACGCGCGCGACGCGCACGAAGCGATGGACCTGGCGCAGCCGCTGCTGGAGCGCGGTGCCACGGTCGCGCTGAAGATCCTCTCACCGGACATCCCGCACAAATCCGAAGTGGATGGCGTGCGCCTCAACCTGGCGACGCTGCCGGCGGTGCAGAGCGCGGCCAATGCCATCCTCGAACGCGCCCGCCAGCTGCGCCCGGATGCGCGCATCGACGGCCTGCTGGTGCAGCCGACCATCATCCGCCCGAAGGCACGCGAGATCATTGTCGGCATCGCCGATGACGCCACGTTCGGCCCGGTCATCGTGGTCGGCCGCGGCGGCACCGCGGTGGAAGTGATCAACGACAAGGCGCTTGCCCTGCCACCGCTGGACCTGCGCCTGGCCCACGAACTGATCGGCCAGACCCGTGCCTCGCGCATCCTCAAGGCCTACGGCGATGTGCCGGCCGCCGACGAGCGCGCGCTGGCGCTGGCGCTGGTGAAGCTGGCGCAGCTGGCGGCCGACATCCCCGAAGTGCGCACGCTGGACATCAACCCGCTGCTGGTGGATGGAAAGGGCATCCTCGCTCTCGACGCACGCGTGGCCATCGCGCCGTCGCGCATCCTGCACAAGGGCCGCGGCCACCCGCGTTTCTCGGTGTTCCCGTACCCGAAGGAGTGGGAGCGCACCCTCGAGCTGTCTGATGGCGGCCGTGCCTTCGTGCGCCCGGTGCGGCCGGAGGACGATGCGCTGTTCCGCGCGTTCTTCGCCCGCGTCAGCGATGAAGACCTGCGCCTGCGCTTCTTCCAGTCGGTGAAGCACTTCAGCCACGAGTTCATCGCGCGCCTGACCCAGCTCGACTACGCGCGCTCGATCGCGCTGGTGGCGATCGACCCGCGCAACGGCGACATGCTCGGCGCGGTGCGCCTGCACGCCGACGCCGACTACCATCGCGGCGAGTACGGCATCCTGATCCGCTCGGACCTGAAGGGCCACGGCATCGGCTGGCGCCTGATGGCGATCATGATCGAGTACGCCAAGTGGCTGGGGCTGGACGTGGTGGAAGGCCAGGTGCTGCGCGAGAACAGCACCATGCTGGCGATGTGCCAGAGCCTGGGCTTCAAGACCCGGCTGGACCCGGACGACCCGACCGTGATGATGGTGACCCTGCCGGTGCAGCAGGTCGAAGTGCCTGCACCGGACTTGTAGAGTCGAGCCATGCTCGACTGCTCTGCGCACGGCAGTCGAGCAAGCTCGACTCTACGGCCAGACTACCGCAGCGGCTCCACCACCACCGCCGTGCCATAGCACAGCACTTCGGTCAGCCCGGTCATCACATCCGTGGCGTCGTAGCGCATGCCGATGATGGCGTTGGCGCCCAGCTGCCGCGCGTGCTTGACCATGTCGCGGTAGGTTTCCTCGCGCGCCTGCTCGCACAGCTCGGTGTAGATGGTGATGTTGCCGCCGAAGATCGTCTGGAGACCGCCGAGGAAATTGCCGACGATCGAGCGCGAGCGCACGGTGATGCCGCGCACCACGCCGAGGCTGCGGGCCACGCGGTAGCCGGGCAGCTCGAAGGCGGTGGTGACCAGGGAATCCTCGAAGCGCAGGGCCGGAGGGGAGGGGGTGCCGCTGTTGTAG
>JAFAFD010000301.1 GCA_023423675.1 Pseudomonadota bacterium
GTGCTGTACCGCGTGGTCAGCGAACCGGCATTGGCGCAGGCGCGGCTTTACCGGCTGGACGTGATGCCGGACCGCGCGCCCAGCGTGCGTGTGCTGGAGCCGGCAGCGAGCCTGGTGGTGGGTACACCGGGCCAGCAGCGCTGGTCGCTGCGTTTCGAGGCCAGCGACGACCATGGCGTCGCCGCACGTGCCAGGCTTTCCCTCACTGTCACCCAGGGCAGCGGCGAGAACATCACCTTCGTGCGCCGCAGTGTGCCCCTGTCCGGCAGCGGCACGGCCACCGTACGGCAGTTCCGCCATACGCTGGACCTGGCGGCGATCGGCGCGCAGCCCGGCAACGATGTGATCGCCCAGCTGGAAGTACGCGACAACCATGCCCCCAGCGCGCAGACCGGGCGCAGCAACAGCGTGATCCTGCGCCTGCCCACCACCGAAGTCTCGCTCGGTGCCGAACTGGAAGGCCGCATCAAGAAGACCCTGCCGGCGTATTTCCGCAGCCAGCGGCAGATCATCATCGACGCCGAAGCGCTGATCCGCCAACGCCGCAGCCTGGCCGCCGATGACTTCATCAAGCGCAGTGATGCCATCGGCGTCGACCAGCGCATCCTGCGCCTGCGCTATGGCCAGTTCCTCGGCGAGGAAAGCGAAGGCGCAGCGAAACCGCCGCCGACCAGCGACCTGCCCACCAGCGATGCCCCCACGGCGGACGCGCACGATCACGACGACGACCACGGACATGCGCAGGACGTTGGGCACGACGAGCATGGCCACGATCATGGCGGTACCGCCGGCAACGCCGAAACACCAGCAGGGTTCGGCAGCGCCACCGACGTGCTGTCCGAGTATGGCCACACCCACGACCACGCCGAGGCCGCCACGCTGCTCGATCCGCAGACCCGCGCCACGCTGAAGGCCGCGCTGGACCAGATGTGGTCGTCCGAGGGTGAGCTGCGCCAGGGCCGCCCGGAGCAGGCGCTGCCATTCGCCTACAAGGCGCTGGCCTTCATCAAGCAGGTGCAGCAGGCCGAGCGCATCTACCTGGCACGCGTCGGCCCGGAACTGCCGCCGATCGACGAGGGCCGACGCCTGGGCGGCGACCGCGCCGGACTGGCCAGCCGCGAGCTGCCGCTGGCCGCACGCACGCCGCCGGACCCGGCCATCGTCGAGGCCTGGCAGCGGCTGGGCGACGGTGATGACACGCCTGACCTGGACGCTTTGGCCACGTGGCAGCAGCGCAACGCCGCCTTCCTGCCCGATGCCCTCGACTTGGCCGCCGCCATTGAACAGCTGCGCATCGAGCCGGATTGCAGCGACTGCCGCCAGCGGCTGCGCGCACAGCTGTGGCGCGCCCTGCAGCGTCCGTTGCCGCAGGTAATGCGGCGCACCGCCACCGATGCGATGAGCCAGCGTTACCTCGATGCGCTGGAGGCACAGCCATGAATGCCACTGCATTGAACCTGTGGCTGGCCGTGGCCCTGGCGGTCATCGTCATCCTCGCCAGCGTCGTGCAGCTGCGTGCGCGCACCGCCCATCGCGGCCGGCGCGCGGCACGGCTGGGCCTGCAGGCCATCGCCGCCGTGCTGCTCTATTTCTGCCTGCTGCCGCCCAGCCAGCAGCTGCCTGCGGGCGGCCTGGTCGTGCTCACTGCCGATGCGGCAGCCGCCGGCGCGTTGCCGGCCAGCGATGGCCCGCTGCTGCTGTTGCCGGAGGCGGCGGATGTGCCGGGCGGCCAGCGCGTGCCTGATCTGGCCACGGCGCTTCGCCAGCACCCGGCCTCCACGTTGACCCTGGTCGGCGCCGGCCTGGCCGCGCGTGACCGCGACACCGTGCTGCCAGCGAACCTGCGCTGGCAGGCCTCGCCTGCGCCGCGCGGCTGGATCGCACTGCAAGCACCGGCCGATGCCGCACCCGGTGCGCGCTTCGAGGTGCACGCGCAGGCACACGGTGTCACCGCTGGCCGCGCCGAACTGCTGGACCCGGCCGACACCGTGGTGGATCGCGTGGAGGTGGCCGCCGATGGCCGCGTGCAGCTCAGCGGCATCGCCCGCGCGCCCGGCCGCAGCGTCTTCCATCTGCGCCTGCTCGATGCGCAGGCCCATGTGCTGGGCAGCGTGCCGGTGCCGCAGCAGACGCTGGCGGCCGCACCGCTGCGTCTGCTGGTACGTGCCAGCGCACCCGGCCCGGAACTGAAGTACCTGCGTCGCTGGGCCACCGATGCCGGCCTGCGCGTGCAGGTGCAGGCCGACACCGGCGCCGGGCTCAGCGTGGGCGATGGCGCGGTGGCGCTGGATGCGGCCGCACTGGCGCGCAGCGACCTGCTGCTGCTGGACGAGCGCAGCTTGGCGGCATTGAGCGCGGGGCAACTGGCGGCGGTGCGCCAGGCACTGCGCGATGGTCTCGGTGTGCTGGTGCGCAGCGCCGGCGCTCCATCGACCAGCGCGCGGCAACGCCTGCGTGATCTCGGCCTGCCGGTGCAGGGAGATGGCAGCAGCCATGCCGTCGAACTGCCTGGCGATGGCGAGAGCGCGATGCTCGCCGCACGGCGCGGCCCGCTGGACTCGGCCACCCTGCCCACCGCCGATGGCGAAGCGGCGGACCGCAGCTCGCACAGCGCTTCCCTGCCCTCGCTGGAGGCGCTGGCGCTACAGGTCAACGACGGCAGCGCCCTGCTGCACGACACCGCAGGCCAGCCCCTCGGCGGCTGGCGCAGCGTCGGCAAGGGCCGCATCGG
>JAFAFD010000306.1 GCA_023423675.1 Pseudomonadota bacterium
TTGCAAGCCAGTCGAGCAAGCTCGACGCTACAAAGAGCGGGAGCAGCCGAGCATCGGCTCGGCTCTACAAAGGGCGGGGTCAGTCGAGCAAGCTCGACGCTACAGACGGGTCAGCGTGCCCGGCGCCCAGCGGTAGCCCCATTCCTGGCGACCTTCGGGCGGGCACGACGGCTTGCCACGCACGCGCTCGCACAGCCGCGATCCCTTCTCACTGGTGAAGCTGACGGTAATGCGATCGCCGTCCATATGGATCGACTCGACCTCGCCAGGAACATGCACGCTGCTGTCGTCGGCATAACCAGCGGCGCGGATCAGGGCATAGGTCTCATCGTCATAGACGTTGCTGCCGGGCGCCGCCGCCTGGCCGCGCGGATCGCCGTCACGCAGGGGCGTCATCACCACCAGCTCGTTGAGCTGGGCGGTACCTGCAGCAGCCTCGGTGGCGGTGTACAGATACAGCACCTCCACGCGGCCATCGCCGTCGAGATCGGCGCTGCCGGCCCACACGACACGGTAGTCGTAGCGCGCGTCGGTACCGGGATGCAGGCGCAACGCCGCCTCGGCCGTGCGGCGTGCCTTGTCATAGCTCATCGGTGCAGGGGCGTCTCCAGCCGCCGGCGTCTCGGCCGCCAGCAACGGGCCGGCGAGCGTCAGTGCCACCCCGATGACCAGCGCGCGCAGGCCGCGCACCGGCCACTGCGTCCCTTCATTCATGTGCTGCATCCTGATCCGTAGCTTCAATGCCCCGGATCATCGCACAGGCCGCGCACGCGGCGCGGCCCGTGCCCATGACTGCTCAACCGGTGGTGGCCGGCGCGTCCGTCTGCAGCAGGCTGTCGCGCTCACGCAGCGGGAAGCGGATATGGGCATCTACGCCGTCAGCGCGGAACTGCAGCTGCCCGCTGCCCGCCAGTTCGTACGGCACGCGTTTCTCGATGAGCGAGCAGCCCAGGCCCCGCCGCTGCGGCGGCGACCAGTCCGAAACCGTCACATGGTTCTCGCACCAGTGCAGGACCAGCCAGGGACTGCCGCCGTCCTCCGCCTGCACGGACCACGACACGCGGATGCGCCCATCATTGCTGATGGCGCCGTACTTCAGCGAGTTCGTCACCAGCTCATGCACGGCCAGCGACAGCACCTCGGCCGCTTTCGGCGGCAGCAGCAGGTCGGGCCCCTCGAGCCCGTACTGGTCCGATCGATGCACCTGCACCGATATTTCCTCGTCCAGCATGCCGCGCAGGCACACGCCGGCATTGTCGGCGCGCGTCAGCAGCGCCTGCGTGCGCGCCAGCGACATCAGCCGGCCGCACAGGCGCTCTGCATATTCCTCGACGCTGCCCACCGTTTCCTGCGTGCGCCAGGCAATGGCGTGAATCATGGCCATGATGTTGCGCACCCGATGCTGCAGCTCGGCCAGCAGCACGGCCTGGCGCTCGGTTGCACGCTTCAGCGTGTCGATGTCGATGGCGATGGCGAATACGCCGGTCACCTCACCCTGCGCATCGCGCAGCGGCGCCGCTGCGATGCGTGTCCAGCGCACCTGTCCATCATCGTGGGTGAACTGGAATTCCAGCCCGGGCACTACTGTGTCGCCGCGCAGCGCGCGGGCGACCGCGAAGTCCTCGGGCCCAATCGGGCTGCCATCCTCATGCCAGCCCTGCCAGCGCGGCATGTTGCCGGTGTCACGCGAAGGCAGCTGACCGGTGGGCAGATAGGCGCGCATCTGCTCGTTGGACTGCAGCACCCGACCCTCGGTGTCGACGATGCACAGCCCCACCGGCAGCATCTGGAAGGCGAGTGACAGGCGTTCGTCACTCTGCCGCCGGCGCTGCTGCTCGTGCGCCCGCGCGGCGTGCGCCGTGTGCGCGGACGTAGTCTCGAACATGGTCACCAGCACCCCTTCGATACGCCCGCCGGCGTCACGGATCGGGCTGTAGGTGATGGTGAACCAGATGTCTTCGAGCACGCCCTGCCGGGCCAGCGGGTAGAGCTTGTCCTCGTAGGTGATGGTCTCGCCCTGCCAGACGCGGGCGTAGATGGGGCCATTGATGTGCCACACCTCCGGCCAGCAGATGCGCGTGGCCTGGCCCAGGCCGCCCGGGTGCTTGTCGGCCAGGATCTCGGCGTAGCCATCGTTGTACAGCTGGACCAGCTCCTCGCCCCACAGCACGATCATCGGGAAGCCATGGGCCAGCATCAGATCGACGGTCGCCCGCAGGTGCGGTGCCCACTCCGCGCGTGCACCCAGTGGCGTCGCCGACCAGTCGTGCGCGGCGATGCGCTCGGCCATGCCGCCACGCAGCGCGTGCAGCGGCGGCGACGTCGGCAGCACCGGCGTGGTGGCCACCGGCGAGCTCATCTGCAATCGGCTACCCATGAGCAGCCTTCAATTTCCACCTGCGGCCGCACGCGTGGCCTGCACCAGCGTCTCCAGCTGCTGGGCCAGCGCTTGGATGTGATAGGGCTTGGCGCAGCGCGGCACGTCGGCGAACCGGCTGGGCACGTTGTCGTCATAGCCGGAGGTCAGCAGGAAGGGGATGCCGGCTTCGACCAGGCGGTCCGCCAGGGGGTAGACCTGCTGGCCGCCCAGGTTGATATCGAGCAGCGCCACGTCAATGGGCTGTTCATCCACCAGCCTGCCCAGCGCGGCGAGGTCGCCCGCGGGTCCGACGACCTGCACGCCCTTCAGTTCCAGATAGTCGACCAGGAACATGGCGATGGCGAATTCATCTTCCGCCACCAGCACACGCACGCCTTCCAGGCCCGGATTATCAACGGCTTCCAACACGTACAACGCTCCTGTCCAGGCGGCACTTCCGACTGTTGCAGGCAAAGGGTGGCCAATCGGCCTACAAGAGCGCGTGACGACCGCGCGCAGGCGCCCGCGCCGGGCCGACGGCGGTACCATTTCTCGGTCTCCACTCTCCCCTGTCCCGCCATGGCCTACGCCCGCATCACCTCCACCGCCGACAACTACCTGCACCACGTCAGCAACGGCACCTTCAGCGTCGACGCCGACGAACCGGCCACGCTGGGCGGACAGGGCCGCGGCTTTGCCCCCTTCGACCTGTACCTGGCGTCGCTGGCGTCGTGCACTGCCATCACCCTGCGCATGTATGCCCAGCGCAAGGGCTGGGAGCTGGGCGAGTTCCACGCCGAGCTGCGCTCCGAGCGCGACGAGGATGGCCGCCTGCACGTGCACCGGGTGCTGCATGCCAGTGCCGAGTTGAGCGATGCGCAGTGGTCGCGGCTGCTGGAGGTGGTGGAAAAGACCCCGGTGACCCTGGTGATGCGCGAAGGCGCCCGCATCACCAGCGAGCGCGGCCAGGCCGGCTGAGGCCCGGTTTCAGAGCGGCAATTCGGTGGTCTGCTTGATCCGCTGCATCGGGATCTCGGTCTTGGTGTTCTGCACGCCGGCGATCCGGTTCAGGTGCCGGATCTGGAACTGGCGGTAGGCATCGAGATCGGCCACCGCCACCCGCAACAGGAAATCGCAGTCGCCCGCCATCAGGTGGCACTCGAGTACCTCCGGGAACGACTTGATGCTGTTGATGAAGTGGTTGGTGGTGTCCTCGTCCTGCCCGCGCAGCCAGACCCGTACGAACACGGT
>JAFAFD010000310.1 GCA_023423675.1 Pseudomonadota bacterium
CTGCCGGCCAGCGGCCGGCACTACCGCATGTCCGGCCCCCAACCATCGGCCGTTGCCCCATCCGCCCCCAGCGGCTATGGTCCCGGGCTGTTCTGTACTGCCGGAAACGCCGATGTCTGCCCGTAAAACCCTTCCTGCTGCCCTGGCCCTGGGCCTGACCCTCGCCGCAGGCGCCCATGCCGATGAAGGCATGTGGATGCCGACCCAGCTGCCGGAGCTGGCCAAGCCGCTGAAGGCGGCCGGTTTCAAGGGCAACCCGGCCGAACTGGCCAACGTCACCGCGCCGCCGCTGAGCGCCGTGGTGCGTGCCGGCGGTGGCACCGCTTCGTTCGTTTCCGCCGACGGCCTGCTGCTGACCAACCACCACGTGGCGATGGGCGTGATCCAGTACAACAGCTCGCCCGAGCACGACCTCATCAACGGCGGCTTCATCGCCCAGGGCCGCGCCGACGAGCGCCCGGCCAATCCCGACTTCCGCGTGCTGGTCACCGTCGGCTTCGACAAGGTGACCGACCAGGTGCTGGCCCAGGCCAAGGGCAAGACCGGCCGCGCCTACTTCGACGCCGTCGATGCAGCCAGCAAGCAGATCGTGGCCGAGTGCGAGAAGGACGGCAGCGTGCGCTGCTCGGTGGCCAACATGTACTACGGCACCGATTTCTATCGCATCGCCCAGCTGGAGCTGAGCGACGTGCGCCTGGTCTACGCGCCGCCGCGCGCGATCGGCAACTACGGCGATGAGATCGACAACTTCATGTGGCCGCGCCACACCGGCGATTTCACCCTGCTGCGCGCCTATGTCGGCAAGGACGGCAAGCCGGCCGCCTACAGCAAGGACAACGTGCCCTACCAGGCGCCGGCGCACCTGCAGATGTCGGTGGAAGGCCCGAAGGAAGGCGATTACGCGATGCTGGCCGGTTACCCGGGCATCACCTACCGCCACCGCACCGCCGCCGAATTCGCCGGCCAGATCGACACCGTGCTGCCGCGCCGCGTCTCGGTGTTCCAGCAGATGATCGACACCATCGAGGCGGCCACCGCCAACGATGCGCAGGCACGGACCCGCTACGCCTCGCAGCTGCAGTCGCTGAAGAACAACCGCAAGCGCGCCGCCGGTGAGCTGGAAGGCCTGCTGCGCAGCGATGCCAAGGCCCAGCGTGCGGCCGACGAAACCGCCATGCTGGCGGCCACCGACCGCAGGTACCAGGCCGACATCAAGGCGCTGCTGGCCAACCTGTCGCAGGGTGCGGCGGTGGGCGAGCGCGACCTGCTGCTGGACCAGATGGCCCTGCAGACCCAGCTGCTGCGCTCGGCGCTGCTGCTGGAACGCCTGCGCATCGAATCGGCCAAGCCGGACGCGCAGCGCGAAACCGGCTACCAGCAGCGCGACCAGGCGATGATCGAGGGCGTGCTCAAGCAGGTGCAGCGCCGCTACGCACCGGAGGTCGAGAAGGCCCTGCTGACCCGCCTGCTGACCCGCTACCAGCAGCTGCCGGACGCGCAGCGCGTGGCCGAGTTCGACACCGCCTTCGGCCGCACGCCGGAACAGCTGGCCAAGGCCCTGGACGGCCTGTATGCCGGCACCCAGCTGGGTGACGAGGCACAGCGCCTGTCCCGCTTCGCCGCCGCCCGCGAAGGCAAGGCCCTGGCCGCCGATCCGCTGATCGCCGTGGCCGGCCCGCTGGTGGCCGCGCAGCTGCGCATCGAGAACGAGAGCAAGACCCGCGAAGGCGAGCAGCTGCGCCTGCGCCCGGCCTACATGCAGGCGCTGTTCGCCTGGCGTGCCAAGCAGGGCCGCGCGGTGTACCCAGATGCGAACCGCACCCTGCGCATCAGCTACGGCAAGGTCGAAGCGCTGCACCCGCGTGACGGCGTGACCTACTCGCCGGTGACCACCGTGGCCGGCATCGTCGAGAAGAACACCAACGCCTACCCGTTCGATGCGCCCAAGCCGCTGCTGGCGGCCATCGCCAAGGGTGATTTCGGCAGCACCGCCGACCCGGCGCTGAAGACCCAGACGGTCAACTTCCTGACCAACCTGGACACCACTGGCGGCAACTCCGGCTCGCCGGTGCTGAACGCCAAGGGCGAACTGATCGGCCTGAACTTCGACAGCAACTGGGAATCGGTCAGCGCCAGCTGGTGGTTCGACCCGCGCTTCAAGCGTGCCGTGCACGTGGACATGCGCTACCTGCGCTGGCTGCTGGCCAAGGTCTACCCGGCGCCGGAGCTGCTGAAGGAAATGGGCGTGCCGGCGGAATAAGGCCGGTTGCGGGTGGGCGCCTACCTCCTTTGGTGGGTGCCCACTGTCCACCTCTTCTGGTGGGTGCCCACTGTTAGTGGGCACGGATGCCCCGTCACGACCAACGGTCGTGACCCACCAGACGGGTCAACGGTCGTGACCTACCAGAATGGCCAACGGTCGTGATCTACTGGCCCCTGTCCTGACGGAAACGCGCGCGTGGTCTCCAGCTGGATCCTGCTGCTGGTCTCGGTTGCCTATGCCGCGCTGCTGTTCGGAGTGGCGTGGTGGGGCGACCGTCGGCCGATGTACCCCGACCGGCCGTGGCTGCGACCGGTCGTCTACAGCCTGGCGCTGGCC
>JAFAFD010000324.1 GCA_023423675.1 Pseudomonadota bacterium
ACCCCACCCCCCCCGCCCCCCCCACAAATGCCTAATAACAGTCGACTCTACCGCGCAGTCGGGCCGAGCCGAACAGCCCGCCACGAGGGGCTCAGCCGTTCGCCGCAATCACAGTTCCGAACGGATCCGCTCGCGCAGCGCCTGCAGATCCTTGGCAAACGCATCGATACCCGTCGCCAGCTTCTCGGTCGCCATCGGGTCCGCGGCCAGATCCGCCGCGAACTTCGCCGCGTCGATCTGAGTGACCGCCACGCCGTCGGCCGCACCGGCCACCAGCTTGCGCGGCAGCTCGCCGTGGTCGGCGTCCAGCTTCTCCAGCAGGTCCGGCGAAATCGTCAGGCGGTCGCAGCCGGCCAGCGCTTCGATCTGCGCGGTCGAACGGAACGAGGCGCCCATCACCACCGTCGGCGAACCGCGGCGCTTGAATTCGGCATACACGCCGCGCACGAACTTCACGCCCGGGTCTTCGTCGATGTTGGCCGGGGTCTGGCCGTTGGCCACGTACCAGTCCAGGATGCGGCCGACGAACGGCGAGATCAGGAACGCGCCGGCTTCGCTGCAGGCCAGGGCCTGGGTCGGGTTGAAGATCAGGGTCAGGTTGCAGTCGATGCCCTCGGCCTGCAGGATGCGCGCGGCTTCCACGCCTTCCCAGGTCGCGGCGATCTTGATCAGGATCTTCTCGCGCGGCACGCCGGCATCGGCGTACATCTGGATGAACTGGAGGGCCTTGGCCACGGTGGCCTCGGTGTTGTGGGCCTGGTCGGCGTCCACTTCGGTGGACACGCGGCCCGGCACCAGGGTGCTCAGCAGCGCGCCGACGCCGATGGTCAGGCGGTCGGCCACGGCGTGCACCACGGCTTCGCGGTCACCGCCCTGCTGGCGGCCCCAGGCCAGTTCGCGTTCGATCAGCTCGGCATAGACCGGCAGGTCCAGCGCCTTCTTCACCAGGGTCGGGTTGGTGGTGCAATCCACCGGCTGCAGGCGCTTGATCGCGTCGTAGTCACCGGTATCGGCGACAACCACCGACAGTTCGCGCAGCTGGGACAGTTTGGACGGGGTACTCATTACGGCTCCTGGTGCAGGGAAATCGAATCGCGCGCGGTGCGCAGCGGTAATCAGGGACGGTCGTTGTGGACCGCAGTCACGCGCAGGCGCAGCTTGCGGCCGCCGGGCGCGTTCCAGTCGATGCTCTGGCCGATGGCCAGGCCAAGCAGGGCACTGCCGACCGGGGCCAGCACGGAAACCTTGCCTTCATCGACATTGGCTTCGCGGGGGAAGACCAGGGTCAGGACGTGCTTCTCGCCCGACACTTCATCTTCGCACTCCACGCGCGAATGCATCATGACGATGCCTTCGGGAATCTGATCCGGCGCCAGCACGGTGGCCCGGTTGAGTTCTTCGGCAAGCACGAGCGCGGCAGGCGTCTGGCTCAGCGCAGGCGAATCAAGCATGGCCTCGAGGCGGTCCATGTCGAAGGTCGACACAGTGATGGACGGCGGCAGGCCGCTGGCGGTGTTCATGGTGGTGCTCCTTGATTGAAAGCCATGCAAAAGGCGGCACCACCTGGCGCCGCCTGACTGTATTGTGGGGACAAATGCGGCCGGAATCGACTCCCGCCGCGACGCCAGCCCGGCGCCGCTGGATCAGCCGTTCAGCAGCGGGCCGGACACGTCCGGTGCTGCGCCGGCCGGCACGCCCTCGGCATCGAGGGTGAACAGTGCCTGCGGTAGGCGCTTGAACTGGTCGGCCAGCTCCAGCAGGAAGCCATGCATGGCCGAGCTGCGCCGCCAGACCATGGCGATGCGCCGGCTGGGGCGGCCTTCGCCGGTGAACTCGAGCAGGCGGATGTTGTTCGAACGCGGCACCGGCGGCTGCACCGACAGGCTCGGCAGCAGGGTGATGCCGACGTCGGCGGCGACCATCTGCCGCAGCGTTTCCAGGCTGGTGGCGCGGAATTCGGATTTCTCGTTGGCACCGAACAGGCGGCAGACTTCCAGTGCCTGGTCACGCAGGCAGTGGCCGTCTTCCAGCAGCAGCAGCTTCTGCGTGGCCAGTTCCTGCACGTCCAGGTGCTCGCGGCGGGCCAGCGGGTGGCGCCCGGACACGGCCAGCAGGAACGGTTCCTCGAACAGGAATTCGGCATGCAGCTGGTCGTCGATCACCGGCAGCGCCAGCAGCGCGGCATCCAGCTTGCCTTCGCGCAGGCGCTCCAGCAGCACGTCGCTCTTTTCCTCGACCAGCAGCAGTTCCAGTTCGGGGAAGCGGTCGCGGATGCGCGGGATCACATGCGGCAGCAGGTAGGGGCCCAGGGTCGGGAAGATCCCCAGGCGCACCGTGCCGGCTTCCGGGTCGCGGCTGCGTCGTGCCGCTTCCTTCAGCTGTTCCACTTCGGACACGATCACCCGTGCCCGCATCGCTGCTTCCTGCCCGGCCGGGGTCAGCATCACCTTGCGCGGTGCGCGTTCCACCAGCGGTACGCCCAGCTCCTCTTCCAGCTTGCGGATCTGGGTGGACAGCGTGGGCTGGCTGACGAAACAGGAGGCGGCAGCCCGGCCGAAGTGCTTGTGATCGGCCAGGGCCACCAGGTATTTCAGATCGCGAAGATTCATCGTAAGACCCCAGGGGTAACGGACCGGCTTACCCAGCAGGCAATGGTGCCCCCGATACCCTGGGAACGAATGATCAGGCTGCCTCGGCCACCGCGCCGCTGCCCTTGCTCACGGACGAACGGATCAGGTGGTCGAAGGCGCTCAGTGCCGCGGTGGAACCGGCGCCCATGGCGATGATGATCTGCTTGTAGGGTACCGTGGTGCAATCGCCTGCGGCGAACACGCCCGGCAGGTTGGTCTGCCCGCGGTCATCGATGACGATCTCGCCACGCGGCGACAGCGCCACGCTGTCCTTCAGCCATTCGGTGTTGGGCAGCAGGCCGATCTGCACGAAGATGCCTTCCAGTTCGACCCGGTGGGCATCGCCGCCGACACGGTCCTTGTAGACCAGGCCGGTGACGCGGCTGCCATCGCCGAGCACTTCGGTGGTCTGTGCGCTGGTCAGCACGGTCACGTTGCCCAGGCTGCGCAGCTTCTTCTGCAGCACTTCATCGGCGCGCAGGCTGGAATCGAACTCCAGCAGGGTCACATGCGACACGATGCCGGCCAGATCGATGGCTGCTTCCACGCCGGAGTTGCCGCCGCCGATCACCGCCACGCGCTTGCCCTTGAACAGCGGGCCGTCGCAATGCGGGCAGTAGGCCACGCCCTTGTTGCGGTACTGGTCTTCGCCCGGCACGTTCATCTGCCGCCAGCGTGCGCCGGTGGACAGGATGACCGAGCGCGACTTCAGCACCGCGCCGTTCTCCAGCTGCACCTGCACCAAGCCGTCTTCGCCGGCCGGCACCAGCGCGGTGGCGCGCTGCAGGTCCATGATGTCCACCTCGTACTCGCGCACATGCTGTTCCAGCGCGGTGGCCAGCTTCGGGCCCTCGGTCTCCTTCACCGAAATGAAGTTCTCGATCGCCATGGTGTCCAGCACCTGGCCACCGAAACGCTCGGCGGCGATGCCGGTGCGGATGCCCTTGCGCGCGGCGTAGATGGCCGCTGCGGCACCGGCGGGGCCACCGCCGACCACCAGCACGTCGAAGGCGTCCTTGGCGGCGATCTTCTCGGCGTCGCGCTTGCCGGCGTTGGTGTCCAGCTTGGCCACGATCTGTTCCAGGGTCATGCGGCCCTGGTCGAACACTTCACCGTTGAGGTACACGGTGGGCACGGACATGATCTCGCGCTTTTCCACTTCGTCCTGGAACAGCGCGCCGTCGATGGCCACGTGCTGGATGCGCGGGTTGAGCACGGCGGCCAGGTTCAGCGCCTGCACCACGTCCGGGCAGTTCTGGCAGGACAGCGAGAAGTAGGTCTCGAAGCGGTAGTCGCCTTCCAGGTTCTGCACCTGCTCGATCAGCTCGGCGGTGGCCTTGGACGGGTGGCCGCCGACCTGCAGCAGGGCCAGCACCAGCGAGGTGAACTCGTGGCCCATCGGCAGGCCGGCGAAGGTCAGGTGGATGTCCTGGCCCGGGGTG
>JAFAFD010000330.1 GCA_023423675.1 Pseudomonadota bacterium
TTGCCGGCCAGCGGCCGGCACTACCATGACGGCATCAGCGGATTCAGCCGAAATCGAAGTTCATCGACGGCAGTGCCGGGCCGACGAAATCGCCCTGTACGTAGTCGACGCCTGCACTGAACAGCAGGGTCATCGAGTTGGCATCGCTGACGAACTCGGCAATGGTGCGGATGCCGGCTTCCTGCGCACGCGCGGTGATCTGGCTGATGCGGTCGATGTTCTCGCGGGTCGCCGCCAGGTCGCTGGTGAAGCCGCGGTCCAGCTTGAGGAACTGCGGCTCGAAGTGGGCCAGCAGCTGGAACGAATCCAGCCCCGAACCAAACTGCTCCAGGCCGATCCGGCAACCCAGCGGGGCGACGTCGGCGAGGAACTGCTGGGCGGCACGCAGGTGGGTGAACACCTTCACCTCCGGCGCATGCAGCCACAGCCGCTCGCCCGGCACGCCCTGTGCCTGCAGCTGCTGGCGCAGGGTGGCGATCATCTTGGGGTCGTCGAACGACTCGGGGGTGACCTTGACCAGGATCTGGGTGTCATGGCCAGCCCGCGCACGCGCGCCGAGCACGTCGATCGCCTTCGAGACCACCCAGCGGTTGATGTCGCCCAGCAGGCCGTGCTCCTCGGCAATGCCGAGGAAGGCGGTCGGGCTGAGCAGCTCGCCGTTGTGCTCCAGCCGCAGGTAGGCCTCGTACAGTTCCAGCGGCTCGCCCTGCAGGTTCAGCACCGGCTGGTAGTGCAGCTGGAAGCCGTCGCCGGCCAGCGCCTCGCGGATACGCGCGACCCAGCGCTGCACGCGCTCTTCCTCGATGCGGTCGACCGCGGCCGGGTCGAAGATACGCGTGGTATTGCCGAGGGCGGCAGCAGCCTGCGCACATTCGCTGGCACGCGCCAGCACCTGGCCGATGCTGGCGATCTTCTCGCCCACCTGCACGCCGCCAAGGCTGACGGTGACCGTGGCCGATCGCGCGCCGATGGTGAACACGTGTGCGGCAAAGGCTTCGCGGATGCGCTCGGCCATGGCCAGTGTCTGTGCGTAGGCGCCGGACTGCAGCAGCGCGAAGCTGTGTTCGCCGAAGCGTGCCATCTGCGCGTCATCGCCCACCACTTCAGCCAGCAGCGCGGCCATCGCGCCGATCAGGGCGTCGGCCGAGTCCAGCCCGATATCGGGGATCAGGCGCGCGTAGTGGTCCGGTTCGACCAGCAGCAGGCCGAACTGGCCCTCGCTGCGGCCGGCCTGGGCCACCGCATCTTCCACCTGCAACATGAAGGTGGGGCGGTTGAGCAGGCCGGTGACCTGGTCGCGCTGGCGCAGGTCCTCGACCTCGCGGGCCAGTTCGGTGTCCAGTTCCAAGCGGCGGCGGAACACCACCTGCAGGCAGGATTCGCCTTCGTAGGTGGCGGCGGTGAATTCCATGGTGGCCGGGAACGCGCTGCCATCCTGGTGGCGCGCGTCCAGCTGATACTGCGGCGGCGGCGCCTCGCCACGGCTGAGCGACTTCAGCAGCTGCTTGAAGCTGTCCACGTGCTGGGCGGCGACCATGTCCAGCAGCGAGATGCCTTCGATATCGTCGAAGTCCTCATAGCCGAACATCTCCAGATAGGCATCGTTTGCACGGATGTGCATGCCTTCGTGGACATAGGCGATGGGGTCGCGCGAAGAAGCGATCAGGGCATCGCAGCGGCGCTCGGTCTCGCGCATCTGCGCCTCGATGCGGCGCAGGCCACGGCGCGCCTGCAGGTCGACCCACTGGTCGCGCACCACCGCCAGCAGGTGGTCGTTGCGCTGGCGCAGGGCGAGGGCACGGACACCGTTGCTGCTGGCCTGGACCAGTTCGTCCTCGTCGATGCGATCGGCCAGCAGGACCAGCGGGATGTCCTTGCCGCTGGCGGCGATGTGCTGGGCCACCAGTGGCAGCGGGATGCCCTGCGACGGCGAGGCCAGCACCAGGTCGATGGCCTGGCTGGCCAGCACCTGCGACAGCTCGGCCGCATCCTGCGGTCGCCACGGGCGCACGGCGATGCCGCTGTTGCGCAGGGTGCTGACGATGGCTTCGGCGTTCTCGCCGCTGTCATCGACGATCAGCAGCCGGATGGTGATGTCGTTCGCGTTCTGCATGCACTGCTCCCCAATCTGCAAATCTAGATACACGATGCGCGCCAGTCCGTCCATGCGCGCGCCCCTTGCAGCGTTGGAACGGCAATGCGGTTCACACCACGCTGCCCGCGGCATGGCCGCTGGCCCAGGCCCACTGGAAGTTGTAGCCGCCCAGCCAACCGGTCACGTCGAGCACTTCGCCGACGAAATGCAGGCCGGGCACGCGCTTGGATTCCATCGTGGCCGACGACACCTCGGCGGTGTCCACGCCGCCCAGGGTGACCTCGGCGGTGCGGTAGCCCTCGGTGCCGCTGGCCACCAGCGGGAAGGCGCCCAGCAGCTGCCCGGCCTGGCGCAGCACCGGCTCGTCCAGCTGCCGCACCGGGCGGTCCGGCAGCCAGTGTTCGCACAGGCGCTGGGCCAGGCGCTTGGGCAGCACCTCGGCCAGCACCGTGCGCAGTTCGGCCGCCGGGCGGTCGCGCTTCATCTGCCGCAGCCACTCGGTCGCGTCCTGGCCCGGCAGCAGGTCCAGCTCCAGTGCATCGCCGGGTTGCCAGAACGAGGAGATCTGCAGGATGGCCGGCCCGCTGACGCCGCGATGGGTCAGCAGCATGAAATTCTGGAAGCTTTTGCCGTTGCAGCGCGCCTCGACCGGCAGGGCGACGCCGCTGAGGTCGGCCAGCCGCTCCTGGTGGGTGCCACTGAGGGTCAGCGGCACCAGACCGGCGCGGGTGGGCAGCACCTGGTGGCCGAACTGGCGGGCCAGCTCATAACCGAAGCCGGTGGCGCCCATGCTCGGGATGGACAGCCCGCCGGTGGCCACCACCAGCGAGGCGCAGTGGAACAGGCCCTGGCTGGTCTGCACGCGGAAGCCATCGCTGCCGTGCTCGATGCGCTGCACGCCGCAGTCGGTACGGATCTGCACGCCCGCAGCCTGGCACTCGTCCACCAGCATCTTCACGATCTGCTTGGACGAGATGTCGCAGAACAGCTGCCCCAGTTCCTTCTCGTGATGAGCAATGCCGTGCTTGTCCACCATCTCGATGAAGTGCCACGGCGAATAGCGCGCCAGGGCCGACTTGCAGAAATGCGGGTTGGCGGAGACGAAGTTGGCCGGGGTAGTGCCGGTGTTGGTGAAGTTGCAGCGGCCACCACCGGACATCAGGATCTTCTTGCCGACCTTGTTGGCATGGTCGATCACCTGCACGTGGCGGCCGCGCTGGCCGGCAGTAATCGCGGTCATCAGGCCAGCCGCGCCGGCGCCGATGACCAGCACGTCGCAGCGGATCGTGTTCATGCCTTGGCGCGCTTGCGCCAGTTCGGAATGATGTCGAGCTGCATCTGGTCGTTGATGATCTGCACTTCGCCATCCTGGATCAGCACGCTGAACCGCATGGCGCGCTGGATCTGCTGGCCCCACTGTTCGACGAAGGCGCCGTCGAGGTCGACCACCGACAGGTTGTCGAAGCGGGCCAGGGCCTTGCCCTGCTTGTTCCACCAGATCTCGGAGGCATTGCCGCCGTAGTTCACCACCTGCACCTGCCGGCTGCGGTTGCAGGCCTTGCGGATGCGCGACTCATCGGGATGGCCGAGGTCGATCCACTGCAGGATGTCGCCGGTGTAATCGTGGTTCCACAGGTCCGGCTCGTCGTCGGTGCTCAGGCCGCGGCCGAACTCCAGGCGATCGTCGGCGTTGAGGGCGAAGGCGAGCAGGCGCACCATCAGGCGCTCGTCGGTTTCCGACGGGTGCTGGGCCAGGGTCAGGTTGTGGGTCGCGTAGTAGCCGCGATCCATGTCGCTGATCTGCAGCTCGGCCTTGCGGATGGTGGCGGTGAGGGCCATGGGGAATCCGTGCACTAAAGACGACCATGATAGAGGTTTGCCCGAAGGGTGTCCGTGGTCGGGGTGTCTGTCGGGCGTCAACGGTGGCACCCTTGCTGTCTTACCGCTGATGGACCGCATATGACGACGCTGCCCAGCCGCCTGCAGCTGCCGCCAGGGGACTGGTCGAACCTGCTCGACGGGCTGTGCGCGCGTTTCCCGCGCATCGACCGCGCGCAGTGGCAGGACCGGTTCGCCCGCGGCCGCGTGCAGGACGCGCAGGGCAGGGCGCTTGCGGCGGACCAGCCCTGGCAGGTCGGGCTGGAGATCCTCTATTTCCGTGAGGTCAGCGACGAGCCGTCCATTCCGTTCAGCGAGCGCATCCTCTACCAGGACGAGCACCTGTTGGTGGCCGACAAGCCGCATTACCTGCCGGTGACCCCGGCAGGCGGCTACGTGCGGGAGACGCTGCTGGCGCGCCTGGTGGCGCAGACCGGCAATGCCGACCTGGTGCCGCTGCACCGGCTGGACCGGCTCACCGCCGGGCTGGTGCTGTTCTCGCAGCGGCCGGATTCGCGCGACGCCTACCAACGCCTGTTCCGCGAGCGGCGCATCGACAAGACCTACGAAGCGCTGGCGCCGGCGCTGCCGGGCCTGGTGTTTCCGTTGCAGCGGCTGAGCCGGATCGTGGCCGGCGAGCCATTCTTCCGCATGGCCGAAGTGCCGGGCGAGGTAAACGCGCGCACCACTGTTGAGGTGATCGCGGCTGACGGCGCGGTCTGGCAGTACCGGCTGCAGCCGGAAACCGGGCGCAAGCACCAGCTGCGGGTGCATATGGCGGCCCTGGGTGCGCCGATCCTCGGCGATGACCTGTACCCGCAGCTGCGGCCGGCGGCCGATCCGTTGCAGGCGCCGCCGTTGCAGCTGCTGGCGCGGGCCCTGGCGTTCCAGGATCCGCTGAGCGGGGAGCGGCGGGCGTTCAGCAGCGAGCGCGCGTTGCAGCTGCCGGAAAGGCGCTGATCAGCGCGGTTGCAGCCTCACGGCTTCACACGGGCCAGCCAGCGGTCCAGCTCGGCGGCGAACAGCTGGCGGTCGCGCTGGCCCAACGGCGGCGGGCCGCCGGTCTGGACGCCTGCGCCACGCAGTTCTTCCATGAAATTGCGCATCGACAGCCGCTCGGCCATGTTGTTGGCGGTGTATAGCTGCCCGCGCGGGTTCAGGGCGACGGCCTTCTTTTCCAGCACCAGCGCGGCCAGCGGGATGTCCTGGGTGACCACCAGGTCGCCGGCGGCCACCCGTTCGACGATGGCGCTGTCGGCCACGTCCAGGCCCTGCGGCACCTGGATGGAGCGCAGCCAGCGCGAGGGTGGGGTGCGGATCCACTGGTTGGCGACCATGGTCAGCTCCAGGCCGACCCGCTCGGCGGCGCGGAAAAGGATGTCGCGAATGACGCCGGGGCAGGCGTCTGCATCGACCCAGATCCTCGGTCGGCCCTGTTCAGCTAGGGTTTCAGCTTCAGTCATCTACCCAGTGTAGGGTAGGAAAATCCTGAATGGGGACTCGGGTTTAGCCTCGATCCAGTGCCAAGCCTTGCCACGCCTGGCGGGGCAGGCGATGCGAATGAATGTCAGGGCTATCGCTTTTTCCCCAAAACACGCGTATCGTTCGACCCACTGTGTTTGCTAGGGTCACCGTGAATCGTGGCCTGGTGCAGTTGATCTCACGATCCGCTCATCGATCCGCTTTACCAACGCCTGCAACTCAGTCTCGGCCCCGATTCCCGGTGGCTGCGATTTTTTCAACATGTGTTTCAGGAGTTAGTCAAATGTCTGATCGTCAGACCGGCACCGTCAAGTGGTTCAACGACGCCAAGGGCTTCGGCTTCATCACCCCGGAAAGCGGCCCGGACCTGTTCGTGCACTTCCGTGCAATCCAGGGCACCGGCTTCAAGACCCTGCAGGAAGGCCAGAAGGTTACCTTCATCGCCGTCCAGGGCCAGAAGGGTATGCAGGCTGACCAGGTGCAGGCGGTCTAATCCGTCTGCTACCGTTTGGTAGCCAGAAACGCC
>JAFAFD010000357.1 GCA_023423675.1 Pseudomonadota bacterium
GTCGGCACCCACCAGGACAAAGCCCGGCAGTAGATCCACGCCATGCGTGGATGGTCGCGAGCGCGGGCATCAGTGCCGACCAACGGTCGGCACCCACCAGGCACAGACCAATGCCGCCGGGCATGGCCCGGCGCTACCATTACAAGGTCGGCACCCCCCAGGGCACAGATCAGTGCCGCCGGGCATGGCTCGGCGCGACCGTCACCGGGCCAGGGCGACTTCCGGGGTGGCGTGCTGCTGGCGCAGCCACAGCGCCAGGTCGCGCGGGCTCAGCGGGCGCGAATACAGGTAGCCCTGGATCTCGTCGCAGCCCTGCCGGCGCAGCATGTCTTCTTCCTGGTGCGTTTCCACGCCCTCGGCCACCACCTTCATGCCCAGCGCGTGGCCCAGGTGGACGATGGCCTGGGTGACTTCGGCCGTACCCGTGTCGTGCAGCATGCCCTGCACGAAACTGCGGTCGATCTTCAGGCGCCCCACCGGGAAGCGGTTGAGGTAATGCAGGTTGGAGAAGCCGGTTCCGAAGTCATCCACCGCCAGCGGCACGCCATGGCGTTCCAGCACGTCGAAGCAGTGGCGCAGGATGTCGGTGTCACGGATCAACGCCGATTCGGTCAGTTCCAGCTCGAGCCGCTGCGGCGGCCAGCCATGGGCGTGGCAGATCTCGATCACGCGCTCGGCGAACCCGCGGTCACGCAGCTGCACCGCCGATACGTTCACCGCAATGCGCTCGAAACGCAGGCCGGCACGATCCCACGCTGCCGCCTGGCGGCAGGCTTCGGACAGCACCCAATCGCCAATGCGGACGATCTCGCCGCACTTCTCGGCAATGGGAATGAACTCTGCCGGACTGCAGTAGCCCACGCCGGGGCGATGCCAGCGCAGCAGCGCTTCGATCGCCGGCGGCTCACCGTGGTGGGCATGCAGCAGCGGCTGGTAGGCCAGGCTGAATTCCTCACGCTCGATGGCACCGTGCAGGCCGTGTTCGATCTCCAGCCGGCGCTGGATGCGCGCCAGGGCGTCCTGGCTGTAGTACTGGTACGTGTTGCGGCCGGCTTCCTTGGCCGCGTACATCGCTGCATCGGCGGCACGCAGCAGGGAGTCGAAATCGGTCTGGCTGTCGCCCAGCATGGCGATGCCCACGCTGGCGCCGACCTTCAGGGTGGTGTCGCCACGGCGCAGCGGCTCGGCCAGCGAGCCGATCAGCTTGCGCGCCACGTGGCCGGCATCCTCCGGCTCGGCCAGGTCGCGCAGCACCACGATGAATTCGTCGCCACTGAAGCGACCAAACAGATCGTTGTTGCGCAGGTTCTGGTGCAGGCGGGTGGCTGCCGCCTTCAGCAGCGCATCGCCGGTGGCATGGCCGAAGCTGTCGTTGATGTTCTTGAAGCCATCCAGGTCAATGAACAGCATCGCCAGCGAGGTGCCGCGGTCGCGGGCCTCCTCGATGGCCTCGGCGGTCTGCTCGCCCAGCAGCACGCGGTTGGGCAGGCCGGTCAGCAGATCGTAGTGGGCCAGCAGCTCGATGCGCTCGTTGGCTTCGCGCTCGCGGGTGATGTCACGGAACAGGACCACGAAGCGCGGCGGCAGGCCGTCGCGGCGATCCAGTTCAATCAACACCTGCACCCACACGCGCAGGCCGGACTGGCGGTAGAAGCACAGATCCAGCTGTTCGGGCAGGCCACCACCGGCGATACGCAGCAGCGCAGCCTCGAAGTTCGCGCGCGAATCCTCAGTGTACAGCGCCAGCGCCTGTTCCAGGGTGATCGGCTCCTTGCGCAGGCCGTGGATGCGGTAGCACTCCTCGGTCCACTGCATGTGCCGGGTGCTGACTTCGATCTCGCAGCCACCGATGCGGCCCAGTGCGGAGACACGGTTCAGCAGTTCGGTGCGCCAGCGGATGAGTGCATCGGTCTGGTGCTGCTCGGTGATGTTCTGCACCTGGCCCAGCAGACGCTTGGGATGGCCATCCATGTCCAGCAGCGGCTGCATCCACAGGCGCAGGTGCTGGGACGGCTCGCTGCCGCGGGTCAGTTCCAGTTCCAGGTTGGCCGCACGACCGTCGCGCCACAGCCGGCGCCAGGCCGCACGCAGCGCGCCGCGCGAACGCGGATGCAGCTGCTTCAGCCAGCGCCGCTGGCCGTGCACTTCGCCGGGCGCCAGGGCCAACAGCGAGCGCAGCTCGGGCGACCACCAGAACCGGTGGTTGGTGGGGTCGAACGACCAGCTGCCCATGCTGGCGATGCGCTGGGCCTCGCTCAGGTGCAGCTGCTGTTCCTGCAGCAGCGCTTCCAGCTGCTTCTGCTGCTCGATGTCGGTATGGGTGCCGACCATGCGCAGCGGCTGTCCGTCGGCGGTACGCGCAACCACGCGACCGCGGTCGAGCACCCAGCGCCACTGGCCATCCTCCTGGCGGAAGCGGAACTGGGCGCTGTACTGTTCGCTGTGGCCGCGCAGGTGCTCGTCCAGCGCCGCACGCATGTCGGCCAGGTCATCGCCGTGGACGCGGGACATGATGTTGTTGGCGGTCTCGTCCACCAGCGAAGGCGTCCGTACCACCCGGTCGCTGGGAATATCCCAGTCCCACAGGCTGTGGCCAGCGCTTTCCAGCGCCAGCTCCCAACGGCCGCCGGCATCGACCGGCACCGGCTCGGGCACGCTGAGGGTGAAGGCCAGCAGGTTGCCACTGCCATCGTGCACGGCGCGCAGGTAGCCGTCGTAGTGGCCGCGTGGGCCGCCCGGCAGGGTGCAGGCGACGATGCCACCGTCGGCCGCCAGCAGGCGCAGGTCCTCCAGCATCGGCGCGTAGGCGGCCACCGTCGCCGGCAGGCCGTGTTCGCGCGCGGCCGGGTTGGCTGCAAGCGGACGGCCGCCACGGTCGACGATGACCAGCGCCGAGGCAAGCGGGTGCTGCAGCAGGCTGGCGATGATCCCTTGGTCCACGCGATGTTGCTCCGGAATGGCGCGCCCGACAGCGGGGCACGCAGTGGTTAACGGCGCCTCCGGCGGATAATTGAGTGCCTGGACGCGGTCGCGCGTTAATATGGCTGGCGCCCCCTCCCCCTGCCCTGTCCATGCCCGCAGAACCGACCGGCACCGCCCCCGCTCCCGACCCGCAGATGGCGAAGGCGCTGGGTCGTGACCGCCGTCGGGTGGTGCTGACCTATCTGATGCTGGCGCTGGCCTGGATGATCGCCACCGATGGCGCCATGGCGGCACTGATATCGGACCCGCGGCAGCTGGCGTTCTGGCAGACCGTGAAGGACGCCTTCTTCGCCTTTGCCAGCGCCGGCCTGCTGTACCTGCTGCTGCGCCCGTTGGCCGAGCACGTGCTGCGCACCCATGCGCGCCTGCAGGGCTCGGAGCTGCGCCTGCGGCAGATGTTCGAGGGCAACCCCGGGCCGATCCTGGTCTACGACCTGGACAGCCTGGCCATCCTCGACGCCAACCCGGCCGCCTGCCTGGCCTTCGGCTGGGAGCGCGACGCGCTGCTGGAGCAGACCATCGACGTGCTGTGGCCACCCGGCGACAGGCTGATCCTGCAGAACAAGCTGGAGGCGATCCGCGAGGCGCCCGAGCAGATCTGCGTGCTGCGCACCCCGCTGCAGCTGCGCGATGGCAGCCGCCGGCAGATGGAGCTGCGCTCGAACGCGATCGACTACGACGGCCACAACGCCCGCCTGCTGATCGCCATCGACCGCACCGCCGAGGACCTGGCCCAGCTGCGTCGCGACCAGGCCCTGGCCCGCGTGGAAGAGGCACACGAACTGGCCCGCATCGGTGCTTGGGAGCTGGACCCAGCCAGTGGCCTCGGCCGCTACTCCAACCAGGTTTACCGCCTGCTGGGCCGCCGCCCGCCCGAGGCGCGGCGCTGGCATCGCTTCGATGAACTGCTGGTGCCGGCCGACCCGACCACGGCCGCGCAGACCGAGCAGCTGTTGGCCGAACTGTGCACCGACCCCAGGCTGCAGGTGGATGTGCTGCTGCCCGTGCTGTCGATGGATGGCCGTACCCTGATGGTGCACCTGCGCGCGGCCTGTGGAACGGACGAGGCCGGCCGCGAGCGGGTGCTCGGCACCCTGCAGGACGTGACCGAGCGCGAGCAGTCGCGGCGCCTGCTGCGTGAGCGCGAGGAGCAGTTCCGCGAGCTGGTGCGGGTGCTCCCCGACGGCGTGGTGATCCTGTCCGACGAGCACGTGCTGTACGCCAACGCCTGGGCCGCGGCCCTGTTCGGCTATGGCAGCCAGACCCTGCTGGGCGAGCCGCTGGATGCACTGGTGGACCCGGCGGAACTGGACCGGGTGCGCCTGCAGCTGCGTGCCGGCCAGCCGCAGCATAGCCCCGGGCATAACAGCGTGGTGGTGATGCAGCGCGCCGATGGCCGCCGCTTCCACGCCGGCCTGGCGGTGGGCGAAGTGCGCTACGGCGGCCGCGACTGCAAGCTGCTGATCGTGCGTGACCTGAGCGAATCCGAACGCACGCGCACCGCGCTGGAAACCAGCAACCGCGAACTGCAGGCCATGGCCGGCCGTCTGTTCTCGCTTCAGGAGGACGAGCGCCGCGCCATCTCGCGCGACCTGCACGATGACATCGGCCAGGCCATCACCGCCATCAAGCTTTCCGCCTACGCCGCGCAGGATGAGGCAGACGCACGACGCCGCAGCGAAGATCTGGCGCAGATCGTCAGCCTGGCCGACAGCACGGTGGCCAAGCTGCGCGACATTTCCACCCTGCTGCGCCCGCCGCAGCTGGATGCACTCGGCCTTGAGGCGGCACTGAGCTGGCAGGCACGGGTGCTGTTCCGTTCCTCGCCGGTGGAGCTGCTGGCCGAGATCGACACCCTGCCCTCGCGCCCGGACAACAGCATCGAACAGGCCTGTTTCCGCATCGCCCAGGAAAGTCTGACCAACGTGCTGCGCCACGCCCGTGCCAGCCAGGTGCAGCTGCAGCTGCGCGATGTCGACCAGCGCGGCCTGCACCTGCTGATCCGCGATGACGGCGAGGGTTTCGACCCGGACGGCCCGCGCGGCCTGGGCCTGATCGTGATGCGCGAACGTGCGCAGAGCGTCGGCGGCAACGTCCGCATCGAGTCGGCGCAGGGCGCCGGTACGCTTGTCGACGTCCATCTTCCTTACCAGGCGGTCACTGCGAGCGCCGCTGATTCCCCGGAACACTGAGCCATGTGGAACCCCAACATGCCCCCTGTCAGCATCGACGACGCCCCCGATCGGTTGGGCGCCGGCAACCCCGAGCTGCAGGCCATGGTCACCGAAGCCGCCTCCGGCGGCACCCCGCTGATGCTGATGCACGTGGATATCGACCACTTCGCATCGGTCAACGAAAACATGAGTGCCGAAGTCGGCGACCAGGCCCTGGTGCTGGTTGCGCAGCGCCTGCAGTCCTACCTGCGCGGTCGCGGCAAGCTGTGGCGCCACGGCAGCGATGAATTCCTGCTGGCCGTGCCGCGCACTGCCGACCTGCCGCTGCCGGAAGACTTCGCCGAAGAGATCCGCCAGCAGATGGAGCTGCCGCTGTCGGTGCTGCCGTACACGCTGTTCATGACCGGCAAGCTGGGCGTGAGCCTGTGCCCGGAGCACGCCAGCAACGCCTCGCGCCTGCTCGACCACGCCGAAGATGCGCTGTACCAGGCCGCCCGCGAAGGCGGCAATGCGGTGCGCATCCACGCGGTGGACACCCCGCCGAGCGCGCACAGCGAGAGCATCATCGCCCGCCAGATCGTCGATGCGATCCCCAATGGCGAACTGAAGCTGCGCTACCAGCCGCTGGTCAGCGCCCGCGACGGCCACGTGGTGGGCATGGAGGCGCTGCTGCGCTGGCAGTCACCGACCCTGGGCATGCTGGTGCCGGAGCGCTTCATGCGCACCGCCGAACGCCTGGGCATCATCGTGCAGATCGGCACCTGGGTGCTGGAAGGCGCGTTGAAGCAGGCGCGGCTGTGGCGCGACCAGGGCTTCGATGACTTCACCATCGCGGTGAACGTGTCGACCCTGCAGCTGCTGCGTCCGAACTTCTTCGCCGAGGTGATGGGACTGATCCAGGCGGCGGGCGTGCCGGCGCAGATGCTGACGCTGGAGATCAACGAAAGCGCGCTGACCAACAACGTCAACTTCGTCCACGAGACCCTGGCCAACCTGCGCAACGAAGGTATCAGTCTGAGCCTGGACAACTTCGGCACCGGCGATTCCAGCCTGAGCGCGCTGGTGCGCTACCCGGTGGACAAGCTGAAGATCGACCGCAGTTTCATCAAGAGCGCGCCGGCCGGCAACCGCGAGGCCGCCATCGCGCGCGCGATCATCGCCATGGGCCACCAGCTGGGCATGACGGTGATTGCCAACGGGGTGGAATCGCAGGCACAGCTGGGCTTCCTGCGTCGCAACGACTGCGACGTGTTCCAGGGCTACCTGTTTGGCGAGCCGATGTCGGCCGATGCCGCCGGCATGACCCTGCGCCGCCGCTACCTGCGCCCGGAAGCGTTCGCCGAGACCCGTCCGGACCGCACCCTGCTGCTGCTGGACGACGAGGAGAACGTGCTGCGTTCGCTGGTGCGCCTGTTCCGTCGCGATGGCTACCGCATCCTGGCTGCAGGCAACGTGCGCGATGCGTTCGACCTGCTGGCGATCAACGACGTGCAGGTGATCCTGTCCGACCAGCGCATGAGCGACATGAGCGGCACCGAGTTCCTGGGCCGGGTGAAGATGCTGTACCCGGACACGATCCGCCTGGTGCTGTCCGGCTACACCGATCTGAACACGGTGACCGATGCGATCAACCGCGGCGCGATCTACCGCTTCCTGACCAAGCCCTGGAACGACGATGAGCTGCGCAAGCACATCCACCAGGCGTTCCGCACGTACGAGGAACAGCGACGCAGCAATGCGGGACCGACGGCGGTGGAAGCGGCGGATGCAGGCGAGGATCGCTCGCCGCTGCGGTGACCCACCTGTAGAGTCGAGCCATGCTCGACTACGGCAAAAAGCAGTCGAGCACGGCTCGACTCTACAGAAGCCCGATCAGCGCGGCTGCTTGATCGGCAGCACCACGCGGAAGCGCGAGCCGACGCCGGGTGTGCTGTCCAGGTCGATGCGGCCGTGGTGCTTGTTGATGATGCTGTAGGAGATCGACAAGCCCAGGCCGGTGCCGCTGCCGACCGGTTTGGTGGTGAAGAACGGATCGAAGATGCGCTGGCGCAGTTCCGGCGAAATACCGCCGCCGGTGTCCTCGAACTCCACCCACACCGTGTCGCCGTCCACGCCAGTGCGCACGGTGATGGTGCCGCGCTCGGCAATGGCATGGCCGGCGTTGAGCAGCAGGTTCATGTAGACCTGGTTCAGCTCCGAAGGCAGGCACTCCACCAGCGGCAGCTGGCCGAACTCGCGGTGCAGGGTGACCTTGTACTTGAGCTCGTTCCAGATGATGTTGATGGTCGATTCCAGGCCGGAATGCAGGTCCACCAGCTTCCACGACTCGTCGCGGCCCGAATACGAGAAGTCCTTCAGGTCGCGCACGATGCGGGTCACCCGCTCGATGCCTTCGCGCGATTCGGCCATCAGCTGCGGCAGGTCGCGGCTGATGAAATCGATGTCCAGGCGGTCACGGATATCGTCGATTTCCGGGATCAGCGCCTTCGGATCCGGCGCGCGCAACGCCCGCTCGTACGCCTCGATGACGGTGAACAGGCTGCGCAGGTATTCCTGCAGGCTGCCCAGGTTGGAGTGCACGTAGCCGATCGGGTTGTTGATCTCGTGCGCCACGCCGGCGGCGAGCTGGCCGATGGAGGCCATCTTTTCCGACTGCAGCAGCTTTTCCTGGGTGCCGTTGAGGCGCAGGTAGGCCTGGCGAAGCTCGGCATGGCGCTGCTGCAGCTCGCGCTCGTAGTCTTCCTGCCCTTCGATGGGGCGGAACAGGGCCAGGTAATGGCCGCTGCCGGGTTGGCCGTGGTGGTACAGGTGGGCGATGACCACGCCCTCGCCGACCGGCAGGCTGCCGTTCCATTGCCCGTTCAGGCGGGCCTGCTCCAGTGCGTCCGGCGGCAGCAGCTCGCGCAGGCGCTGCGGCGCGGGGCCGGTGGTCTCGTTGCTGCCCAGCAGATTCTGTGCGGCCGGATTGGCCAAGGCGACCTGCCCGTCTTCGGTGAACAGCAGCATGCCTTCGCGCACGCGCTCAAGCAGGGCCTGCAGCACCGGCTGCGGCGGAAGGGGGGCGGTAACCAGGGCGTTGGCGGCGGACACGGCGACTCGGGGGCTTGCGAACAAGCGCCCAATATACGCGCTGCCGCGCCGTGCAGCAGCCTGCCGCCTGCGGCAGGCTCAGGCGACCGCGAGCGGACGGCGCGCGGTGACCGTGTGGGACTGGCCCTTGGCGTCGTAGGCGAAGCTGTCTTCGTTGCGACCCATCTGCCGCAGCGTCCAGTTCACCTCGCGGCGACGCATGGACAGCAGCACGCCGTTGGCGCGGTTGCGCTCGGCCAGCGCCTGCAGCTGTTCGCCCTGCCCGACCGGCGGCGCGCCTTCCAGCGCACGCAGTGCCTCCAGCTTGGCGCCGGTGGCCCTGATCAGGGCGTGCACATCGTGCTCGACCAGGGCCTGGCGCTCAACGTCCAAGGCCTCGGCAAGACGCTGCAGCGGCTCGCTCATTCCAGCGCTCATCCCTGCAGCTGCTGGTCCAGCTCAAGCATGCGCGATGCGATCGCGTCCGGATTGATCTTGTAGCTGCCGTTCTGCAGCGACTCGCGCACGGCGGCGACACGCTGGGTGTCGATGGCCGGGGCGGTGCTCAGCTCACGCTCAAGCGCCTGCAGGTTGGTGGCCTCGCCGGTCAGGCGCAGGCTGTCCGCAGCCTCCACCGGGCGTGCCGGCGCATCGCCGCTGACGCCGGGCTTGGTGGCCGGGGTCGTCACGCTGCGCAGTGCCTGGGGGACCTGCAGGTTGCCGTCGATTTTCTGGCTCATGGGGTGTCCTGGAGTTGCCGTTCACAAGGAATAACGGCCGCTGGGCCGTGATCTTTAGGGAAATCTCTTACTTTTTCAACGCGCCACGATTACGTCACCATGGGCGTCCACGGTCCCTTGCACGATGCGGCGGGAGGACAGGTTCTCTACCGAAACACGGTCGCTCTCGCCCGCATCGCCCATCGCCCGGCCGGCAATGCGCACCTCGACCGAACCGCGCCGCGACACCAGGGCCACATTGTCTCCTCGCTTGATGAGACGCTCGGTGACCAGATCGTTGGCTGAAAGCAGGCTTCCAGCCTGCAGGGGCCGACGGGCAATGCGACCGACCGCCGCGGCGGGATCGGACAGCACGGCACCGGCGATCCGTGCGGCGTCACGCTGGGCAGTGCTGATATCGGCCGCAGCCAGGGTTTCTCCAGTGGCAATGCCACGGTTGAGGACCAATACGGCCTGGTTGTGGCGCACCTTCACCGGTACGAACAGGCGCCAGCCGCCTGGATCGGGGCAGCTGACCTCCACCGTGGTGTTGGCGGTGGGCTGCACCTGAAGGGCCGACCCGCAGCGCGGCAGGCGCATTGCATCGGCCACCACGGCCTCGCCCTCGGCGCCGGCCGGCAGGGTCGACAGCGCCGCCGTGCGGATGCTGGCGACCGGCTGCCAATCGGTAGCGGCCGCCCATGGCGAGGCAAACGCCAGGGCGATGGCCAATAGAGATGTGATCCGGCGCATGGCGCCTCCTGTTCGGTAAGACCTGGCCGGGTGCGTGCAAGTGGCATGCCAGAGGGCGGGATGCGTCCCGGGTAGGGTCGACC
>JAFAFD010000358.1 GCA_023423675.1 Pseudomonadota bacterium
GCACTGCCCCGGCCGCCACCGCAGCCGCTCCGGCCGCCGCACCGGCCCCGACCACCACCGCGCTGACCGGCCCGGCCCCGGTGGAAGGCAGCGACTACCAGGTGATCAGCAACGGCCAGCCGTTCCAGCCGGCCGCCGGCAAGGTCGAAGTGGTCGAGATCTTCGGCTACGTCTGCCCGGCCTGTGCCGCCTTCCAGCCGCTGGTCGGCCCGTGGAAGGCCGGCCTGCCGAGCGACGTGAACTTCGTCTACGTGCCGGCCATGTTCGGAGGTACCTGGGACAACTACGCCCGTGCCTTCTACGCCGCGCAGACCCTGGGCGTGCAGGAGAAGACCCACGAAGCGCTGTACGCCGCCATCCACTCGCAGCAGACCCTGAAGGGTGAGCGCGGCGCCGACTCGGTCGACGACATCGCCAAGTTCTATGCTGGTTACGGCGTGGATCCGAAGCAGTTCGCCGCCACCATGGGCAGCTTCGCGGTGAACGCCAAGACCAACTCGGCCAAGCAGTTCGCCCAGCGCAGCGCGATCAGCGGCACCCCGTCGATCATCATCAACGGCAAGTACCTGGTGAAGGGCAAGAGCTTCCCGGACATGCTGCGCATCGCCGACCACCTGATCGCCCGCGAACGCGGTGCGGCCCAGGCTCACTGATCCAAGAGAAAGCATTACCGGCCGTGACTTCCCCCCACACACGGACCCTGCGCTTGCTGACGGCCAACATCCAGGCCGGCTCAAGCACCCGCCGCTACAGCGACTATGTGACCCGCAGCTGGTCACATGCGCTGCCGGCGGGACGCAAGCGCAGCAGCCTGGACGCGATCGCCACCCTGGCGCGCGGCCATGACATCGTCGGCCTGCAGGAGGCCGACCCGGGCAGCCTGCGGTCGGGCTTCACCAACCAGACCCACTACCTGGCCCAGCGTGCCGGCTTCAATTACTGGAGCCACCAGCCGAACCGGCGCATGGGCGGAGTGGCGTCCAGCGCCAACGGGCTGCTGAGCAAGCTGGAACCGGTGGAAGTACAGGACCACGCCCTGCCCGGCCGCATCGGCGGGCGCGGCGTGCTGCTGGCCAAGTTCGGCGATGGCGAGGACGGCCTGGCCGTGGCCGTGGCCCACCTGTCGCTGGGCGCGGGTTCGCGGATGTCCCAGCTCGGCTTCATCGCCGAGCTGCTGTCCGACCACCCGAACGCAGTGCTGATGGGCGATTTCAACTGCCTGGCCGAGCGCCCGGAAATGCAGGTGCTGTACCAGAAGACGCGGCTGCAGCCCCCGGGCTGCGTGGTGCCGACCTTCCCCAGCTGGCGCCCGGACCGGGCCATCGACCACATCCTGGTCAGCAGCAACCTGCAGACCCGCAGCGTGGAAGCCGTACCGGCCGCGTTCTCCGACCACCTGGCCCTGGCCATGGCCATCGACGTCCCGGCCGAAGCCCTGCGCTACCAATGCGTCCCTGCGCTACCCGGCCTGCACCACCGGGGTCCTCAGCCGCCGCGCGGTCATCGTGCTGCCTACCGAGGCCACCACCGTGCAGCCGATCGCCAGCCACTGCACGCCCTCCAGGTGCTCGTGCAGCAGCAGCATCGCCCACAGCGCGGCCACGGCCGGTTCCATGCTGATCAGGATGCCAAAGGTCTCTTTCGGCAGGCGCTTGAGCGCCATCATCTCCAGCGACATGGGGATCGCACTGGACACCAGCGCCACCAGCAGGCCCGCCAGCAGGATCTTCGGCTCCAGCAGCGCCATGCCCGCATGGGCCACGCCCACCGGCACCACCACCAGCGACGCCGCCAGCAGCCCCAGCGAAACCGTGTGGCCGGCATGCAGGTGGCCGGCGCGCTTGCCGAACACGATGTACAGGCCCCAGCACGCGGCCGCCCCCATCGCATAGAGCACGCCGGCCGGGTCCAGTGCCGGGCCGCCGCCCAGCGGCAGCAGCAGCAACAGGCCGACCAGCGCGCAGCCCACCCAGAGGAAGTCGATCGGCCGCCGCGAGGACAGCATCGCCACCGTCAGCGGGCCGGTGAACTCGATGGCCACGGCGATGCCGAAGGGAATGGTGCGGATGGCCATGTAGAACAGCAGGTTCATCAGGCCCAGGGTCAGCCCGTAGCGGAGGATGGTCATCGCATCCACGCGGCTGGTCTTCCAGCGCCACGGCCGCCAGAACAGCAGCAGCAACAGCGCCGAGAAGCCCACGCGCAGGGCGCTGGTGCCCTGCGCGCCGACCAGCGGAAACAGGTGTTTTGCGTAGGAAGTGCCGATGGCCAGCGCGGTAACCGAGCCGAGCACCGCCAGCGCCGGCAACATCGGCGCGAATCGGGACGTCTGCATGCGCCCAGTCTATTGCGCTGGCGGCGAGCACTTGGCTCAATTGACGGCCCGTCCGCGCAATTTCTGCTCGCCATGGCCACCGCCCCCGTGCTGGACAGCTTCGACCACGCCATCCTCGACCTGCTGCAGCGGGACAACGCCCTGCCGCAGCGGCAGATCGCCGAGGCCGTGCACCTGTCCACCCCCGCCGTGCAGCGGCGCATCAAGCGCCTGCAGGACAGCGGCGTGATCGCTGCCAACGTGGCCGTGCTCGACGCGGCCAAGGTCGGGCGACCGCTGACCATCATCGTCGAGGTGCGGGTGGTCAGCGAGCAGCGCGAGAAGGTCGCCCCGTTCCGCCGCCGCGTGCAGGACGATCCGGCCGTGCAGCAGTGCTACTCGATCACCGGCGACGGCGATTTTCTGCTGCTGCTCTCTGCGGCGTCGATGGAAGAGTACGAAGCGATCACCGATCGCCTGTTCGGCGGCGATGACAACATCGAGCGCTTCCGCACCTCGGTGGCGCTGGGCACGTTGAAGCGCAGCTTCGCGGTGCCGCTGGCACCGGTCGTGTAGAGTCGAGCCATGCTCGACTGC
>JAFAFD010000422.1 GCA_023423675.1 Pseudomonadota bacterium
GGGTCTGATGCATGCATCAGACGGGTTGGGCAGGAGCCCAACCCCGGCCTTGCCGTGTGCGCAGGACAGCGCACGCGGCAAGCGCGAAACGAGCCCTACATGGGTGAGGGCGCTTTGCTTGCGAAGCACTGCTTCGCAAGCGCCCGAACGCACAGCCGCCAGCGGCTGGGCCGGACCCCGGAGGGGGGTTTACGGCGTGTCCTGCGCAATCCACCCCGCCCGACCCACTCCCAATGCCAGTCGACCAACAGTCGACTCCACCAACCGCCAGCCACGAGGGGCTCCGCCGTTGGCCGAAAATCCCCTCAGTCGTCCGCGGAAACCGTCCGTCCCGACGCCCACTCGCGCAATGCCGCCACCTGCTCGGCCATCAACACCGACAACGGCCGCGTCGCGCGGATCTCGGTCATCAGCAGCTCGGTATCCAGCGGCCGCCCTTCGGCATGTGCCGAATACAGCCCCGCCACGATCGCCTGCTCGATCTCCGCGCCGGAGAACCCGTTCGCCGCCGCTGCCAGCGCCGGCAGCGCGAAATCATCCGCGTTGAGCTGGCGCCGGCCCAGGTGCAGCCGCAGCAGCTCCACCCGCACGTCCGGCGGCGGCAGGTCGACGAAGAAGATCTCGTCGAAGCGGCCCTTGCGCAGCAGTTCGGCCGGCAGCTCGTGCACCTGGTTGGCGGTGGCCACGATGAACACCGGCGCCTTGCGCTCGGCCATCCAGGTCAGCAGGTGGCCCAGCACGCGGCGCGATACGCCGCCGTCGTCGCCACCGCTGGCCAAGCCCTTCTCGATCTCGTCCATCCACAGCACGCACGGGGCCAGCTGCTCGGCCGAGGCCAGGGCCTGGCGCAGGTTGGCTTCGGTCTCGCCGTGGTACTTGTTGTACAGCGCGCCCACGTCCAGGCGCAGCAGCGGCACGCCGAAGCCGGCGGCGGTGGCCTTGGCCAGCATCGACTTGCCGCAGCCCTGCACGCCCAGCAGCAGCATGCCGCGCGGCGGGTCCAGGCCGGCCGGCGCCGAGCCGGCGATGAAGGCGACCCGGCGCTGGTTGATCCAGCGCTTCAGCCGGTTGGCACCGGCCACGTCGCCGAAGCGCGCGCTGTCATGTTCGAAGAACAGGTGGCCGCTGCGGTTGAGCAGCTCGAACTTCAGCCGCGCCAGCTGCGGCAGGTCGTCGTCGCGCAGCGCGCCATCGGCATAGATCAGCTGGCGGGCAATGCGCCGGGCATCGACCAGGCTCAGCCCCTGCAGGTTCTTCAGGATCTTCTTGACCGCTTCGCTGTCCACTTCCACCCGGCGGCCGCCATGCTCGCGGGCATAGGCGTCGGCCTCTTCGCGCAGCATCTTCAGCAGGGCGTTGGCATCGGGCAGGCGCGGGTTGAAGCGCACCGCCAGCGCTTCCAGTTCGGCCGGCAGCTCGACCTTGGCGCCGATCAGCACCAGCACGTGCGGCTGGCTGTGGCGGCGCTGGATCAGGTCGCGCAGCGCACGCTGGTGGCTGGCGTAACCGAGGTAGGGGTGGAAATCGAGCAGCAGGTAGATGCCGCGCTGTTCGGCCTGGCGGATCATCTGCAGGGCGGCGCTGGCGTCGGGCGGGCCGATCGCATCGTCCTCGCGCTCCAGGTCGATGCGGCGCAGGCCCTCGGTGATCGACCAGCGGTGCAGGGCACGCCAGACATGCATCAGCGTCTGCCGGAACAGTTCGACGATGCGACCCTCGTCCTGGGTCTCGATGACGATCAGGGGGGTGTTGGCGCGGATCAATGCGCTCAGGTCCTGCAGTTCGCTCATGCCGGTTCGATCCTTCGGGAGCGCAACGATAGCAAAGCCGATGCGGATTGATTCAGGCCGTCTCTACCTAACGTCACCATCGCCGGTGTACGCTCGGGGCACGTACCCGGAAGCGAGGCTGGCATGAAGACGATCCTGGTGGCCGGTTCCAAGGGCGGGGTGGGCAAGACCACCGTCGCCACCCACCTGGCCGCATACGCGGCATTGCAGGGCAAGGCCACGGTGATCGCCGACGCCGACCCGCAGGGCTCCAGCACCCGCTGGGCACAGCGCCGGGCCGGGCTGGACAGCGCGGTCCTGCCCATCGACGTGTACCGCAGGAAGCAGTGGGCGCAGAAGCTGCCCGACGGGACCGATACCGTCATCATCGACGCACCGGCCGGCGCACTGGCCGACGATATCCCCCATTTCCTCGACGCCGCCGATGCCGTGGTGGTGCCGGTGCTGCCCTCGGCGCTGGACATCGAAGCCATCGTCGGCTTCCTCAACAGCCTGGCGCAGAACCCGCGCGTGCACAGCCGCAAGCTGCCGGTGGGCCTGGTCCTCAACCGCACCAAGCCGTGGACCCAGACCTCGCAACAGGCCCTGCAGATGCTGGGCGAATGGCCGTACCCGGTGGTCGCCCAGCTGCGCGACAGCCAGAGCTACGTGGTGATGACCGGCCTTGGCCGCAGCCTGTTCGATTACCGCTCGGCCCAGGTGCGTGAGCACCAGGCCGACTGGGAGCCGCTGCTGGCCTGGTTGAAGCTGTGACGCGTACGTCACCCTTTGTGCTGCACCCTCCCTTTCATGGAACCTCGCGATGCGTGAACTGATCCTGCTGCGCCATGCCCATGCCGAACCGGCCACCCCCGGCCAGGCCGACCTCGATCGGCCGTTGTCGCCGGTGGGTCTTGCCGAAGCCGAGGCGGCCGGCAAGTGGATGAAGGAAAACAACCTGCTGCCGGACTGCGTGCTGTGCTCGCCGTCGCGGCGTACCCGCGAGACCCTGGAAGCGGTGCTGGCGGCCATCGGCTACGTCGAGAAGCGCCTGGAAGACCGCATCTACGAAGCCACCCCGGGCACCCTGGCGGCGCTGGTGGATGAGCGCCGGGACCTGGACCGGGTGCTGATCGTCGGCCACAACCCCGGCCTGGAACGGCTGGTGGCGCTGATGACCGAAGGCACCAGCAGCGACTACCGCGGCATGCCGCCGGCGGCCGTGGCCGTGCTCGGGTTCCCGCGCGAGGCGGCAATCGAGCCGGGCGTGGCCAGCCTGAACGCCTTCTGGTGGCCGTGAGTCGATGATCCTGGCACGGCCCGGCCGCTGCCTGCTGCCGGTGCTGCTGGTCTGCAGCCCGGCCTGGGCTGCCCCTCCACCCCCCACGCCGCTGCCGCCGGTGGCGGCGCTGGCGTCGGTCGATTCGTCGCGCGTGCTGTACATGGACCTGCAGCGCTCGCGGATCGGCTTCGAAGTGCGCACCCGCTTCGGCCAGCGCATCGAAGGGCTGTTCCCGCACTTCGAGGGACGCGTCGAAGTACTGTCCGACGGCCGCCACCAGGTGCACCTGAAGATGTTCACCCGCTCGGTGGAGATCCCGGGCAAGGACCGCTACACCGGCTGGATGCGCGGGCCGGACTTCTTCGATGCCGGGCGTTACCCGTCGGTCGAATTCGATTCGCTGCCCTACTGGCCGGACACCGTCGGCAACGGCGGCGATATCCAGGGCCGGCTCACCCTGCGCGGGGTCAGCCACCCGGAAACCCTGCGGGTGGAGAAGGCGGAATGTTCCCGACCCGGCTATGATTGCGATGTCGTCAGCCGCGGTACCGTGCAACGAGGCCGGTACGGCATGGACAGCTGGCAGCTTGCCTTGAGTGACCGAGTGACCTTCGTACTGCGAGCCCGCCTGAGCGAGGCGCCGAAACCGTGAATCTCCTGCTGCGTGTACTGGCGCTAGCAACCGTGTTGCTGGGCAGTGGCTGCGCGTCGCTGTCCAACGCCGAGCGCGACCGTGCGCAGGCCATCGCCGTGCAGGCCCGTTCGACCAAGGTCGACTGCCAGCGTGCCGATCGCTGCGCGCTGGACTCGCCGTTGCGGTCCCTGGCCGGTCGCGCATTCAGCGAATCGACCGAAGCGCAGCCGCTGCACTACGCCACCCTGCTCGACGAAGGCGAGGGTGCCCTGGTCGCCCGCCTGAACCTGCTGCGCAGTGCCACCCGCAGCATCGACCTGCAGACCTACATCTTCGACAAGGACGACAGCGCCCGGCTGGTCATCGACGAACTGCTGGCCGCCTCGCGCCGCGGTGTGAAGGTGCGGGTGCTGATCGACCAGCTGTCGGCGATCTCCGACCTGGAGATCCTGGGCGCCCTGTCCGGCGCCCACCAGAACTTCCAGCTGCGGGTCTACAATCCGACCTTCGGCAAGGCCCGGCTGAACTACTTCGACTATGCCGGCAGCGTGCTGTGCTGCTTCCGCCGGTTCAACCAGCGCATGCACAACAAGCTGCTGGTCATCGACGATGCGATCGGCGTGGTCGGTGGCCGCAACTACCAGGACGACTATTACGACTGGGACCGCGAGTACAACTTCCGCGATCGCGACGTGCTGATCGCCGGGCCGGAAGCGCGGGCGATGGCCGCCAACTTCGATGCGTTCTGGCGCGCGCCGCGCAGCGTGCCCGCCGAACGGCTGAACGATGTCGGCCGGACCCTGCTCAACGCCGGCGTGCCGGCCATGCCGCCGGCGCAGTTCCGCCGCCCCGAGCGGGTGGAACGGGTCAGCGAGGAAGCCAACGACACCGACTTCATCACCCGCTCGTTCGTCGACACCGCGCTGCCGGTGCACTCGGTGCGCTACGTCGCCGACCTGCCGCGCAAGCACCGCCGCGAGCGCGCCAGTGCGCCGCTGGCCGGCCAGCACGTCACCGAGCCGCAGCTGGATGCCCTCATTTCCGGCGCGCAGAAGGAAGTGATCCTGCAGACGCCCTACCTGGTGCTGTCCAAGCCGGCGCAGAAGCTGTTCCGCGAGCTGCGCAAGCGGCCCGAACCGCCGCGCGTGGTGGTGTCCAGCAACAGCCTGGCGGCCACCGACAACCCGATCGTGTATGCGCTGTCCTACAAGTACAAGCGGCGCAACATGCGCGAACTGGGCTTCAACATCTTCGAATACAAGCCGTTCCCGCTGGATGCGCCGGTCGACTACCGCAACCTGCTGCCCGACCCGCTGGGCAGTGGCGGCAGCACCGGGGGCGACGCGGGCGTGCGCAATCCTCTGATCGGCGGCAGCGCGGCCGGCAGCAATGCCGGCGGTGGCAACGACGATGCACCGTCAACGCCGGCCACCGCGGACAGCGACGGGCAGGGTACCCGCCCGGCCGTGGAGCATCCGCGCCTGGGCAGCGCCTACGAGAACAGCCGGGCGCGCCGTCGTGCCGCCGGCAGTGAAGTGGAAACGCGCCTGCTGCGTACCGAAACGCGGCCCTCCTTCCTGGGCAGCAAGGCGGTCAACAAGCCGTTGCCGGTCACCCGCAAGGGCGCGCGCATGGGCCTGCATGCGAAGTCGCTGGTGGTCGATCGCCGCATCGGCGTGGTCGGTACCCACAACTTCGATCCGCGCAGCGAGAACTACAACACCGAAGGCGCGGTCATCATCGACGACCCGGTGTTCGCCGAGCAGCTGGCGCAGAGCATCCTGCGCGACACCCACCCGCAGAATTCCTGGACGGTGGCGCCGCGCGCCAAGCCGCCGGTGCTGTCGGGGCTGAACTACAGCGTGGGCAAGGCGTCCGAAGCACTGCCCATCCTCGATTTCTGGCCGTGGCGCTACGCCACCGACTACGAGTTCCAGCCCGGCGTGGACTGCCCGCAGCCGCTGCCGCGGCAGAGCCCGGATTTCCATCGCTGCTACGTGCCCGTCGGTGACTTCCCCGAAGTGAACGTCGGCCCGAAATGGCTGCTGGTGCGCATGCTGACCGCATTCGGCGCCGGCCTCGTCCCCATTCTCTGAAGGTGCTTGCATGACCCAGGTGTTCCGCGAAGCTGTTTCCATCGACCAGCTCAATGCGCTCAGCCGTGGCACGGCCATCGATACCCTGGGCATCGCCTTCACCGCCGCCGGTGATGACTGGCTGCAGGCCACCATGCCGGTCGACGAACGCACCCGCCAGCCGTACGGCATCCTGCACGGCGGGGCCTCGGTGGTGCTGGCCGAAACCTTGGGCAGCAGCGCCGGCAACCTCTGCGTGGATACCGGCAAGCAGGTCTGCGTGGGCTTGGAGATCAACGCCAACCACGTGCGCGCTGTGCGCAGCGGCACCGTCACCGGCACCGCGCGTGCGGTGCACGTGGGCCGCAGCACGCAGCTGTGGGAAATCCGCATCGAAGACGAACAGGGCCGGTTGGTGTGCATCTCGCGGCTGACCCTGGCGGTGGTGGCTGCAGGCCACGGCTGAGGCCGATGTCCGGGCTGCCTGCTCCCGCCGCGCTGCCGCTGCGGATCATCGCCAGCGGTGCCTGCCTGCCGCGCCTGCGGGTGCCGTCGCAGCACTTCGACCAGCGCTGGAACAGGCCGGACGGCTGGGTCGAACGGCACAGCGGCGTGGCCAGCCGCGGCCATGCAGCGGCCGATGAGCGGGCCTCGTGGATGGGTGCGCAGGCCGCACGCCAGGCCCTGCAGCAGGCTGGCCTGGCGATCACCGACATCGACTGCATCATCTCCGCCTGCGGGGTGATGGAGCAGGCCATTCCCTGCCAGGCCGTGCTGGTGCAGCGCGCCCTGGGCCTGGGTGACAGCGGCATACCGTCCTTCGACGTCAACGCCACCTGCCTGGGCTTTGTGGTGGCGCTGGAAATGGCCGGCAGCCTGCTGGCGCTGGGCCGCTACCGGCGCGTGCTGATCGTCTGCAGCGACATTCCCAGTGCCGGCCTCGACCCGGATGACCCGCTGACCGCGCCGTTGTTCGGCGATGGTGCAGTGGCGATGCTGGTCGAACGGGCCGGCGACGGCCAGGCCTCGGCGCTGCTGGCCACCCGCCTGCGCACCTATGGCGACGGTGCCGAACTGTGCCGGGTGCCGACCTGCGGCACCGGCATGCGCCTATTCGACGATATTGATGCCTACCGTGCGGCCCATCATTTCCAGATGCAGGGCAAGGCGCTGTACCGCGAAGCCGCGCGGCGCCTGCCCGGTTTCCTGCAGGATCTGCTGGACAGCGCCGGCACCAGCCTGGCCGCGTGCGATGTGATCGTGCCGCACCAGGCCAGCGGCCAGGCCCTGGATCACCTGCAACGGGTACTGGGCCTGCCGCCGCAGCGGCTGGTGCGCATCCTGCGCGAGCACGGCAACCAGCTGGCCGCCTCGCTGCCAATGGCCCTGCACCAGGCACTGATCGACGGCCGCCTGCCGCGTGGCGGCCAGGCCCTGCTGATCGGCACCGGCGCCGGCCTGGCACTGGGCGGCGCGGTGCTGCGCTACTGATGGCCAGGGTCCTGGTCACCGGCGCCAGTGGCTTCATCGGCCAGCATGTCGCGCTGGCGTTGGCGGCACAGGGCTGGCAGGTGCGCGGCAGCGGGCGCGATGCGCTGCGGCTGCAGGCGCTGGCCGCGCACGGTATCGAAGTGGTTGCTGCCGATCTTGCCGAGGACGCCCTGGCGCCGCTGCTGCAGGGCTGCGATGCGGTGGTGCACTGCGCGGCGATGTCGCAGCCCTGGGGAACGGCAGCCGCATTCCAGCGGGCGAACGTGCTGGCCACCACGCGCCTGCTGCAGGCCGCGCAGGCCGCCGGCGTTGCCCGCCTGGTCCACCTGGGTTCGCCCAGCATCTATTTCCGCTTCGCCGACCAGTACGGTCTGGATGAACGCTTCCAGCCGCCACGGCGCTGGATCACCGACTACGCCCGTAGCAAATGGGCATCGGAACTGGCCGTGGTCGCAGCCGCACGCCAGGGGCTGCACACCGTGGTGCTGCGCCCGCGTGCGGTGTTCGGGCCCGGTGACCGCGCGATTCTGCCCCGCCTGCTGGCGGTGGCGGCCAGCGGCCGTTTCCCGCTGATCCATGGCGGCCGCGCGCTCATCGATGTCACCCCCATCGACGATGCCGTGCAGGCGGTGAGCCTGGCGCTGCAGGCGGATGCGCGCTGCAGCGGGCGCGCCTACAACATCAGCGCCGGCACCCCGCTGCACGTGCATGCGCTGGTCAACGGCCTGTTCGAAGCGATGGACCTGCAGGTGCGCCTGCGGCCGGTGCCGCGAATGGTGGCGTTGGCCGCGGCCAGTGTGGCCGAAACCGTGGCCAACCTGCGCCCGGGCCGCCCCGAGCCGCGCCTGACCCGCTATGGCGTGGGCGTGCTGGGCTACTCGCAGACCTTGGACATCAGCGCCGCGCGGCGCGACCTCGGCTACGACCCGCGCACCGGCGTGCAGGCTGCGCTGCAGGCCTTCGCCACGCACTGGAAGCAACACGCCTGCAAGCAGCACGGGGGCAGCGATGGCACGGCTTGAGTGGGAGCTGATCGAGGCCGGCCACTGCGTGCACCCGCAGCGCGCCGTGCGCCAGGGGGCCAGCTGGCATCGCTGCGAATTCCCGGCGCTGGTGGCATTGCTGCGGCATCCGCAGCGCGGCCTCATCCTGTTCGACACCGGTTACTCGGACGCCTTCCTGCAGGCCACCGCGCGCCTCCCCGAGCGCCTGTACCGCTGGGTCACGCCGGTGCACCTGGGCCCGGGCCAGAGCGTGCGCGCGCAGCTGCAGCAGCGTGGCATCGGCGCGGCCGACATCGGCCTGGTGGTGCTCTCGCACCTGCACGGTGACCATGTCGGTGGCGTGCTCGATTTCCCTGACGTGCCGCTGCTGTGTTCGCGCGCCGCGTGGCAGGACCAGGCCGCGCGCGGGCGCCTGCGTGCGCTCAGCGTGGGCCTGCTGCCGGCGTTGACCCGCGATGCGGCGCCGCGCATGGGCTGGCTGGAGAGCCTGCCGGAGGTGGACCTGCCGCGTCCCTTCGATGCCTTCGGCCGTGGCCGCGACGTGCTGGGCGACCGCAGCCTGCTGGCGGTGCCGCTGCCCGGCCATGCGGTGGGCCAGCACGGGCTGCTGTTCGAAGGGGCCGATGGCCGCCCGGTGTTCCTGGTGGCCGACGCCGCCTGGTCCAGCGCCGCCATCACCGATGGCGTGCCGCCACCGCGGCTGGTCACCGCACTGCTTGGCCACACCGGCACCTACCGGCAGACCCTGCAGCGGCTGCAGCAGACCCAGCGCCAGGTCAGCGACCTGCAGCTGGTGCCGGCCCATTGCGGGCAATGGCGCCCCGCCGCGACCCTGTAGCGTCGAGCCATGCTCGACGGCTGTTGATGTGGCGCCAAGAGCAGTCGAGCGTGGCTCGACTCTACAAAATGCCAAGGCAAGGTCGGCTCTACGGCCCCCAACAGTCCCGCCAACAGGACACCGTGTTCCCGCCCATGGCCGCGGTCAATAGGACTTATGGCCAGAATCGGCTGGCAGCGGCTGCGGCCCTCCGGTATCGTGCGCGGATGACTTCCCCCACTCCGGCCCCCCGTGGCGGCGTGGCGCGTGTGTGCCGTTACCTGTACCGCGTACCGCTGCTGTTGGTCCACATCCTCGTGTTCCTGCCGTTGATCCTCATCGGCATGCTTCCGCCGTGGGGCGAACTGCGCGTGGGCGATGCCACCTTCGGCGCCAAGGTCGTCAACTGGTGGCAGGGCGGCCTGATGTGGATCTTCGGCTTCCGCCTGGTGCAGATCGGTTCGGCGCTGCCGGGCGCGGTGCTGTTCGTCGCCAACCACGTCAGCTGGGTGGATATCTCCATCCTGCACAGCCAGCGCATGATGGGCTTTGTCGCCAAGCGCGAGATCGCCAGCTGGCCGGTGGTGGGCTGGCTGGCCGCGCGCGGGCAGACCATCTTCCACCAGCGTGGCAACACCGAATCGCTCGGTGGGGTCATGCAGGTGATGGCCGACCGCCTGCGCGATGGCAAGGCGGTGGGCGTGTTCCCGGAAGGGCGTACCCGGGGCGGCCACGAAGTGGGCCCGTTCCATGCGCGCATCTTCCAGGCCGCGGTTGAAACCGGCGTGCCGGTGCAGCCAGTGGCCCTGGTCTACGGCGCCCATGGCGACGCGCAGACCATCGTGGCCTTCGGCCCGGGCGAGAGTTTCTTCGCCAATTTCCTGCGCCTGCTCGGTGAGCCGGCGCGACGTGCGGAAGTGCACTTCCTGGCACCGATCGGTGCACAGGACCTGGAAGGCCGTCGACGCATCGCGGAAACCTCGCGCGCGCGTATCGTGGCGGCGATGAGCGGGCAGTGAGCGTGCGGTGGCACTGATCCCGCCACCCCTGCTGGATGCCGGTACGCCGACGCTGCATGCGGCTGATTACCAGCCGCCGCGCTGGCTGCGCAATCCGCACCTGCAATCCATGCTCAGCTCCAGCCGCATGCGCCTGCAGCGTGGCCTGCTGCTGCTGGCCGCCACCGGTGCGGTCAGCGAAGAACTGATACTCGACGGTGGCGACGGCGTGCGCCTGCAGGGTTGGCACAGCTACATCGAAGGCCGCGAGCCGAAGGGCATGGCCCTGCTGCTGCATGGCTGGGAAGGCAGCGCCGAATCCAGCTACATGCGCATGGCGGCCGCGCGCATGATCGACCAGGGCTTCGACGTGGTGCGGCTGAACTTCCGCGACCACGGCAACACCCACCACCTCAATCCCGGCATCTTCCACTCCAATCGCATCGACGAAGTGGTGCAGGCGGCCGGTGACATCGCGCGACGCTGGCCGGACCTGCCGCTGGTGGCTGCCGGTTACTCGCTGGGTGGCAACTTCGTGCTGCGCCTGGCGCTGCGTGCCCCTGCGGCCGGCGTGCCGCTGCAGCGGGTGGCCTCGGTGTGCCCGGTGCTGGATCCGGCGCTGACCATGGACAGCATCCAGAGCGGGCCGGCGATGTACGACTGGTACTTCCGCCGCAAGTGGGCCGGCTCGCTGCGCCGCAAGCGCGACCTGTTCCCGGAACTGAGCGACTGCGACGACCGCGTACTGAAGCTGGACATCCGCGCGCTGACCACCTGGCTGGTCGAGCGCCATACCGATTTCGGCACGCTGCAGGCCTACTTCGATGGCTACTCGATTGCCGGCGACCGCCTGTCCACCCTGCAGGTGCCGGCCGACATCCTGATGGCCCAGGATGATCCGGTCATTCCCTACGCCACCTTCCACGACTGGCAGCTGCCGCAGCACGCGCGGTTGGAAACCGCCTGCTGGGGCGGCCACTGCGGGTTCCTGGAAAACTGGCGCGGCGACGGCTTCTCCGAGCGCTGGGTGGCCCAGCGCCTGCAGCGGGTGCTGGCGGGCTGAACCGGCACCGGCGCGCAGCCCGCTACAATGCGGGTTTGCCATTGAACCGGACTGCCATGCAAGACCAGATTCTCCAGGCCCTGCGCCAGAACGACACCGCACAGGCCGTGCAGCTGGCACAGGCGTGGGTGCACGATGAACCCGGCCAGGCCCAGGCCCACCGCTGGCTGGCGCTTGCGCTGCAGCAGCAGGGCCAGCCCGAGGCCGCGCAGGCACCCCTGCAGCAGGCGCTGCTGCTGGCCCCGGACGATGCACAGCTGCACCTGCAGCAGGCCGGCCTGCTGCTGGCCCTGCACCAGTTCGAGGGCGCCGACGAAGCGCTGCTGCGCACCACCGACCTCAACCCCAACGCCTTCGAGGCGTACCTGATGCAGGCCCATCTGGCGATCGGCCGCAACGACATCGACACCGCCGCACGCCAGGCCACGCTGGCTGCCAAGCTGCAGCCGGAGCATCCGGAAGTGCTGGCGCTGCAGGGCATGGTGGCCCTGTACCGCGACGACGCCGACCGCGCGCTGCAGCTGCTGTCCGAAGCCGCCCGGCAGATGCCCAACGATCCGCGCGTGCTGTACGCCCTGGGGTCGGCCTACCAGGCCAAGGACATGCTGGCCTTTGCCGAGCAGGCCTTCCGCCGCGTGCTCGACATCAACCCGAAGATGACCAGCCTGCATGGTCTGGTGGTGCAGCTGGCGCTGCGCCAGGGCAACGTCGAGGCCGCCCACCAGCAGCTGCAGCAGGCGCTGCAGGTGCCGGGCCTGGATACGCCGGCGCTGCAGCGCCTCGGTGCCGAGATCGCCCTGCAGGCCGACCAGCCGATGCAGGCGTTGGAGCAGCTGCGGCCGATGCTGAAGGCCAACCCGGGCGACCGCCGCGTGGTCGAGCTGCTGCTGGCCTGCTGGCAGCGCCTGGGCCGCGAGGAAGAAGCCCGCGCCGACCTGGACGACGTGCTGGCCGAGCAGCCGCAGCTGCCGCACCTGTGGCTGGCACGCCTGGCGCCGGAAGGCTTCGGCAGCCCGGGCGCGATTGCCGTGGCTGATCGCTGGATCGAGGCCATGCCCGAATTCGTCCCGGCCCTGGAAGCCCGCCTGCGCCTGCATGAAGCGGCCGGCGAAGCGGACGCCGTGGAGGCCCTGGCGGCCCGCATCGTCGCGCTGGAACCGGGCCGCATCAGTGGCGAGACCCGCCTGGTCGGCGCGCTGCTGGCGCGTGACCCGGCCGCCGCCGTCGCCCACGTGCAGCGTCTGGTCGACGCGGTGCCCGAGACCCGTCGCCGCGAGCTGCGCACCTGGCTGGGCGAGGTGCAGGACCAGGCCGGCCAGCCGCGCGAAGCGCTGCGCACCTGGCTGGAGCTGCATGCCGAGCAGAACGCCGAACGCCTGCCGTTGCCGCCGCAGGCCAAGGCACCGCCGAGCTGGCCCGACCTGGGCGAGGTCGATGCTGAAAGCGCTGCCTCCGCACCGATCTTCCTGTGGGGCGCGCCGGGCTCGGGCGTTGAACGCGTGGCGGTCACCTTCGCCGGGGCGAGCCCGGTGATGCGCAGCGACCGTTTCGCGCAGACCCCGCCGGATGACGCGTTCCAGAACTACTTCACCCTGCAGAAGCTCGCTTCCGGTGACCTCAGCCCCGAAGGCCTGGTGAGCGGCTGGCGTGACACGCTGCGCCAGCGCGGCGTGCAGAACGACACCGTCATCGACTGGCTGCTGTGGTGGGACAACGCCCTGCTGTGGTCGCTGCGCCCGCACCTGCCGCAGGGCCGCCTGCTGGTGGTGCTGCGCGACCCGCGCGACATGCTGCTGGACTGGATCGCCTACGGCGCGCCGGCACCGTTCGCGGTCAACAACGTGGCCGAAGTGGCCGAGTGGCTGGCGCGTTCGATGGCCCAGGTGGCGACGCTGCACGAGCAGGATCTGTACCCGCACATGCTGATGCGCATGGACGACGTGGGCGATGATCCGCGCGTGGTCGCCGGCATGCTGCAGGAGCTGTTCAACACCTCGATCCCGCCGGCCGAGCGCATCGGCCCGCCGCGTTTCCCGGCCGGCCACTGGCGCCGCTACACCGACGTGATGAGTGCAGCGTTCGATCTGTTGACCCCGGTCGCGGTGCGACTGGGCTATCCCGAAGCGTAAGGAGCCCCCCATGCAGCTGAGCAGCAACAGCATCACCGCCGGCGCGCCGATCGACCGCGAATTCGCGGCCGGTGATGCCGCTGGTTTCGCCCCGAACCGCAACCCGCACCTGGCGTGGAGCGGCGTGCCCGATGGCACCCGCGCGTTCCTGCTGGTGTGCGTGGATCCGGACGTGCCGACCGTGCCCGACACGGT
>JAFAFD010000436.1 GCA_023423675.1 Pseudomonadota bacterium
GGCAGAAGTCGAGCAAGCTCGACGCTACGAAAGAGCGGGAGCAGAAGCAGCCGAGCATGGGCTCGGCTCTACAGAAACCCGCCCAGGCAAAAAGAAACCCGCGCCGAAGCGCGGGTTTCCGGGTGTCACACGCAGGCGGCGATGGATCAGCCGCGCAGCTGCTCCAGGGCGGTGTTGAAGGTCGCGCTCGGGCGCATGGCCTTGCTGGCCTTGGCCACGTCCGGACGGTAGTAGCCGCCAATGTCCACGGCCTTGCCCTGCACCGCGGCCAGCTCATCGACGATGGTCTGCTCGTTGTCGGTCAGTGCCTTGGCCAGCGGGGCGAAGCGGGCCTTCAGTGCGGCGTCTTCATCCTGCGCGGCCAGGGCCTGGGCCCAGTACAGCGCGATGTAGAAGTGGCTGCCGCGGTTGTCGATGCCACCCAGCTTGCGCGACGGCGACTTGTCGTTGTCCAGGAACTGACCGTTGGCTTCGTCCAGCGCCTTGGCCAGCACGCGGGCGGCGGCGTTGTCGTAGCGGTTGCCCAGGTGTTCCAGCGACGCGGCCAGGGCCAGGAATTCACCCAGCGAATCCCAGCGCAGGTAGTCCTCTTCGACGAACTGCTGCACGTGCTTCGGGGCCGAACCACCGGCGCCGGTCTCGAACAGGCCGCCACCGGCCATCAGCGGCACGATCGACAGCATCTTGGCGCTGGTGCCCAGCTCCATGATCGGGAACAGGTCGGTCAGGTAGTCGCGCAGCACGTTGCCGGTCACCGAGATGGTGTCCTCACCCTTGCGGATGCGGTCCAGCGAGAAGGCGGTCGCTTCCACCGGCGGCAGGATGCGGATGTCCAGGCCGTTGGTGTCGTGGTCCTTCAGGTACTGCTCGACCTTGGCGATGACCTGCGCGTCGTGGGCGCGGCCGGCATCCAGCCAGAACACGGCCGGGGTGCTGCTGAGGCGGGCGCGTTCGACGGCCAGCTTCACCCAGTCCTGGATCGGCGCGTCCTTGGTCTGGCACATGCGCCAGATGTCACCGGCTTCCACCGCGTGCTCGAACACCAGAGTGCCTGCGTCGTCGGTGACCTTGACCACGCCGTCGGCGGCGATCTGGAAGGTCTTGTCGTGCGAGCCGTACTCTTCGGCCTTCTGCGCCATCAGGCCGACGTTGGGCACCGAGCCCATGGTGGCCGGGTTGAACGCACCGTGCGCCTTGCAGTCGTCGATGACGGCCTGGTACACGCCGGCGTAGCAGCGGTCGGGGATGACAGCCTTGGTATCCTGCAGCTTGCCTTCGGCATTCCACATCTTGCCGGAGTCGCGGATCATCGCCGGCATCGAGGCGTCGACGATGACGTCGCTCGGCACGTGCAGGTTGGTGATGCCCTTGTCCGAGTTGACCATGGCAACGCCCGGACGCTGTGCGTACTCGGCGGCCAGGTCGGCTTCGATCGCGGCGCGGGTGGCTTCCGGCAGCGACGGCAGGCGCGCGGCCAGATCACCGATGCCGTTGTTGGCATCGAAACCGGCCTGCTTCAGCACGTCGGCATGCTTGGCCAGCACGTCCTTGTAGAATTCGTTGACGGCCACGCCGAACATGATCGGGTCGGAGACCTTCATCATGGTCGCCTTCAGGTGCAGCGAGAACAGCACGCCCTGGGCCTTGGCATCGGCGATCTGCTCACCGATGAAGGCGGCAAGTGCCTTGCGGCTCATCACCGCGGCATCGACGATCTCGCCGGCCTTGACCGCGGTCTTTTCCTTCAGCACGACGGCGCTGCCGTCCTTGCCGTGGAAGGTGATCTTCAGCGAACCGGCGTTGGCCACGGTGGCCGACTTTTCGCTGCCGTAGAAATCACCGGCGGCCATGTGCGCGACGTGCGACTTCGAATCCGACGCCCAAGCGCCCATGCGGTGCGGGTGCTTGCGCGCATAGTTCTTCACCGACAGCGGTGCACGGCGGTCGGAGTTGCCTTCGCGCAGCACCGGGTTCACCGCGCTGCCCTTGACCTTGTCATAGCGCGCCTTGTAGTCGCGCTGCTGGTCGTCGGCCGGGGTTTCCGGGTAAGCCGGCAGCGGGTAGCCCTGGTCCTGCAGTTCCTTGATGGCGGCCTTCAGCTGCGGCACCGACGCGGAGATGTTCGGCAGCTTGATGATGTTGGCGTCCGGCGTGGTCGCCAGCTGGCCCAGCTCGGCCAGGTCGTCGCTGACCTTCTGCGCGTCGCTGAGCAGTTCCGGGAACTGCGACAGGATGCGGCCGGACAACGAGATGTCACGGGTTTCCACCACGATACCGGCGGTGGCGGTGTAGGCGTCGACGATCGGCAGCAGCGACTGGGTAGCCAGGAACGGTGCTTCGTCGGTCAGCGTGTAGAGGATCTTGGACATGGGGGACTTGGACTCTGTAGCAGTTCTCAGGGGAAGGCCGGCGCAGGCGCCGTGCCACGTGCAACCGTGTCACTTTCCCCGCCGCCGTCAGGGTGGGCGCGCGATGGGGAAACCCCTGCATTGTCGCGTTTTCAGCCGCGCGGGGCAAAGCCATGCCATACGCTGCGGTACTGCACCACGGCAACGCTGTGATCCAGCTACGTAGTACCGGATGCAACCATGCCTGCCACCCGCGCCAGTAGATCCACGCCATGCGTGGATGCGGCTTCGGGGGGAACATGCACAAAAAAAGACGCAGCCTCGCGGCTGCGCCCATCGTGAGTCCAACCGGGAGAGAGTCGGCAGGACTTACTTGACCTCGAACTCCTGCGGCGTTCCTGCCGCCTTGCCATCAACCATGACTTCCGCGCGGTACTTGCCGGCCGGCCAGCCATTGGCGTTCTTGAAGGTAACGTTGGTGGTTTCCGCACCGCTGGTATTCAGCGTCGCACTCTCTTCACCCGCCACCTGCCCGTCCTGGTAGGTCAGCTTGACACCCACTGTTGCGTTGCTGGCCGCCCCGTCAGTCTTGACCGAAACGATGATGTCGTCCTTCTTGCCAAACAGCGCTGAGGTCGCGACCGACTTGTCGGCGGCGGCGGTCTTGCCAACGGTCACCGAAGAAACGTTGACCGACGCAGCTTCCGTCATCGGCGGCGGCGCGCCGGTCATCGGCGCCGGTGCCGACTCGGCCGGGGCGGTCGCTGCCGGGGCAGCATTGTTGTCAGTGGACTCTTCTTTCTTCTTGCAGCCAACGAGAGCGACGCTGCCCAGCAGGGCGGCGATCAGGGCAGTATGGAGCGGATTGGTCTTGATCATTCGGGTGTTCCTCACAGGGGTTGTTGGACGGGCCTTGCGCGATTCAACGCACGGTGCCCTTACTTCTGCGGTAGCTTCAGGGTCTGCCCCGGGAAAATCTTGTCCGGGTCGTCGAGAACATCGCGGTTGGCCTCGAAGATCGTCTTCCAGGCATTGGCGTCACCCAGATGCTGCTTGGCGATCTTCGACAGCGAATCGCCCTTTTGCACAGTGTAAGTATCGCCCCCGACTACCTCAGCAGTACTGTCCACCGAAGCGCTGACGCCGGAGAAGTCCGCCTTTGGAACTTCCTGGGCGGTGCTGTCGACGCTGGCAGTGACGCCGGAGAAATCGGCTTTCTTCTCGGTGCTCATCCACACACTCCCGTCTGCATGACTACGTGGATGGCACGGTGACATGGAGGTTGTTAAATGGGGATGGTGCAGATGTGAAGCCGCCAGGGTGCGCGGCTGAACAATCGGGGTGGCGGATGCCCGCTTCGCTCGCCGGGCATGGCC
>JAFAFD010000156.1 GCA_023423675.1 Pseudomonadota bacterium
TGGCATGCGCGGCCGGGTCGGTGATGTACTCGGCCACGTTGTAGATGAAACGGGTCTGCGGCGAATCGAGCGTGGCCAGCAGGCCGATGATCGAGTCGTAGGCGTTCTTCTCGCGCCCGGACAGCTCACCGTACTGACGCGCGTCCAGCTTCATGTCCACCTCGTCGGGGATCCAGAAGTTGGTCGACAGCTCCTTGTAGGCCCTGTAGAACGACGGGTACGGGATATCGTTCCAGTTGAGGATGCCGCTGGTGCGGCCATTGATGATGCCGGTGCTGCGGTTGGGGTGCCGCGGTTCAAGGATCTTGATGCGGTCGAGGGGGGTTGCCATGGTCATCTGCCTTCGGATTGCATGCGGTGCATTTGTAGAGCCGAGCCCACGCTCGGCTGCGGTGCGCTTGAGCCGAGCACGGGCTCGGCTCTACAGCAGTCGCAGTGATCAGCTCGAGCACCACTCGCATTCGCTGATGTCGATGTCGTTGGAGCGCACGTAGTAGGTGGTTTTCAGGCCCTCACGCCAGGCCGTCAGGTGCAGCTCCAGCAGCGTGCTGGCGCGGATGGTGCTGGGCACGTACAGGTTGAAGCTGATCGCCTGGTCGACGTGGCGCTGGCGACGGGCGTTCTGCCGCACGCTGGCGAACTGGTCGACCTTGTAGGCGCCCTTTTCGTAGTACGGCCACGTTTCCAGCGACAGCCCCGGTGCGGCCACCGGACGGCGGAAGTCCTTCTTTTCCTCGTAGTAGAACGCGCTGTAGATCGGGTCGATCGATGCGGTGGAACCGGCAATCTGCGCGGTGCTCATGTTCGGCGCCACCGCCAGCAGCCAGCCGTTGCGCAGGCCATGCGTGCCCACGTCGCGGGCCAGGCTGTCCCAACCCGCGCCCTCGTAGCGACGGTCACGGAAGTAGGCGCCGGTCTGCCAGTCGCTGCCGGCGAACATCGGATAGCTGCCCTTCTCCTTCGCGAGCTGCGCGCTGGCCTGAATGGTCAGGAAGTTGATCCGCTCGAACAGCGTGTCCGACAGCGCTTCGGCTTCGGCTGTTTCCCAGTGGATGCCCTGCTGGGCCAGCAGGTGGTGCCAACCGAAGGTCCCCAGGCCGATGGCGCGGTATTTGCGGTTGGTGATGGTGGCCTGCGGCACCGGCAGCGCGTTGAGGTCGATCACGTTGTCGAGCATGCGCACCTGGATCGGAATCAGGCGCTCAAGCACGTCCTTGGCCAGCAGGTCGTCCGGCGCGGTGATGGCCCGGCCGAGGTTGATCGAGGACAAATTGCACACCACGAAATCGCCGGCGCGACGGGTGGTGACGATCTGGTCGCCGCTGACGATCTCCTGGATCATCCGCGTCGGGCTCATGTTCTGCAGGATCTCGGTGCACAGGTTGCTGGAATACACCATGCCCGCGTGCTTGTTCGGGTTCTTCCGGTTCACTTCATCGCGGTAGAACAGGAACGGATTGCCGGTTTCCAGCTGGCTGACCATGATCCGCTTGAACAGATCGATGGCACGCACCGTGCGGCGGCTGATGCGCTCGTCGCCCACCAGTTCGGCATAGCGGTCGCGGAAGCTGCCCGCGCCACGCGTTTCATCGTAGAAGTCCTGCAGGTACCAGCCCTTGGCCTGCTTCACTTCATGCGGGTCGAACAGGTACCAGTCCGCACGGCGCTCCACCGCCTCCATGAACAGGTCCGGCACGCACACCGCCGTGAACACGTCGTGCGCGCGCAGGCGCTGGTCGCCATTGTTCAGGCGCAGATCGAGGAAGGCCTCGATATCGCGGTGCCAGATGTCCAGGTACACCGCCACCGCGCCCTTGCGCTGGCCGAGCTGGTCGACCGACACAGCGGTGTTGTTGAGCTGCTTGATCCACGGCACCACGCCGCCGGACGAATTGGGCACGCCGCGGATCGGCGCACCGCTGCTGCGCACATAGCCCAGGTAGGCGCCGACCCCGCCACCGTGCTTGGACACGCGGGCGATATCGGTGTTGGAGTCATAGATGCCCTGCAGGCTGTCATCCACCGTATCGATGAAGCAGCTGGACAGCTGCCCGCCGACCTTGCCGGCATTGGCCAGGGTGGGCGTGGCCACGGTCATGTACAGGTTGGACAGCGCCCAGTAGGCCTCGCCCACCAGCTGCATGCGGCGTTCGCGTGGCTTTTCGTCCTGCATCAGGTACAGGGCGATGGTCAGCCAGCGCTCCTGCGGCAGTTCGTACACTTCGCGGCTGCCATCGGTGGCGAGATAGCGCGTGGCCAGCAGGTACAGGCCGTTGTAGGCGAACAGCCGGTCGCGCTCGGGATCGATCATCTGCCCGGCCTGCTGCAGTTCGTCCTTCGAATAGCAGCGCAGGATGTCGTTGCTGTACACGCCGCGGTCGGCCAGGCTTTCCTGCAGGCCCACGTAGGAACCGTACTTCAGGCTGACATCGTAGAAGCGGTTGCGGCTGGCGCGCTTGTACAGCCGGCGCAGATACAGCCTCGCCGCGAACTGCTCCCACTCCGGCGCCACCAGGTCCACGCGCGATTCCGCCTCGCGGATCAGCAGGTCGACCAGGTCATCGGCGCTGATGCTGGGCTTGCGCTCGACCATCGCCTGCACCACGCGGCGGTAGTCGCTCACATCCAGCTGCGGAAACTCGGCGTGCACGCCGTCGATGCTGCGCTGCAGGCGCTCGGCCTCGAACGGCAGGCGGCGATTGCCTGCTTCCTTGGTGATCCAGGTGGGCACACGTTCGCCACCGGCGCGCATGGCGTCGCCGGCGCCGGCCAGATCGGCCGCGCGGTAGGTACTGTCGGTCATTGTCCTGCGTCTCCAGGCACGCACGCCTCGAAGCGTCGATGCCATGGCGGCCCTGCACGCGATACCGGCGCCCAGGGCAATCGGTTGGTGTGCCATTGCGCGGGAACGTCAGACCGTCGGCGATGAGCCTGCGCCTGCGGCCGGTATCCGGGCCGTGGGGGCGATCTGCGTCCGCACGATGGCGGCCGCGTCGACACGGCAAGCCTTCAGGGGCGGGCCGCGGGACGTTTGCTGCATGTCCGGCGGCGGCGGCTGACCGGGAGTGACGGCCACAACATAGTGGGGATATTAAAGATCGTCAACACAAGATGCGGTGATGAGTACATTCCGCGACGATCCGTCGCAGGATGCCGTGTTGCACCACCAG
>JAFAFD010000459.1 GCA_023423675.1 Pseudomonadota bacterium
GGCCTGTGGGGCGCACCGGTCGGCCTGCTGGCCGGCCTGGTGTTCGGCGCCTGGCTCGGCCATCGGCGCCTGACCCGCACCCACTGGCGGCTGGATGCGCAGGGGCTGGGCCTGCGCCGCGACCTGATGTGGCAGCTGGAAACCCGCATCCCCATTTCCCGCGTGCAGCACCTGGACCTGCGCCGTGGCCCGCTGGAACGCCGCGCGGGCCTGGTCACGCTGATCGTGCACACCGCCGGGACGCGCCTGAGCGCGGTGACCGTCAGCGGCCTGGATGAGGCCGACGCCGAGCGCCTGCGCGACACCCTTGCCCACCAGCTCGACCAGGACGCGGACGCCCTGTGAGCCTGCCGCCGCCCCTCCCGCCGTCGCTGCCCGGCGACGGCCAAGAGCATCGCCTGCACCCGTGGTCGTGGCTGTTCGTACTGCTGATGCAGCTGCGCCATTACCTGCTGCCGCTGGTGGCGTTGCTGGTTTTCGGCCAGCGCGGCGACCGCGACCCGATGTGGGCGCAGTTGATTCCGCTGTCGGCCATCGCCGCGCTGGTGGTGGTGTCGGTGCTGCAGTACCTGAGCTACCGCTACCGCATCGGCAGTGACGCGATCACCGTGCGCAGCGGCCTGCTGTCGCGCAACCGCCGCGAGATTCCCTTCGCCCGCATCCACAACGTGGAAGTGCGGCAGAACCCGCTGCACCGCCTGTTCGGCGTGGCCGAGCTGCGCCTGGAATCGGCCGGTGGCGTGCGCCCGGAAGCGGAGATGCGCGTACTGAAGCTGGACCAGGCGCTGGCACTGGAACGGCTGGTGCGCCAGCGCGGGCAGGCACCACAGGCCGTCGCCGGTGATGCGCCGCAGGACATCGCCAGCGACGACGACGAGCAGGTGCTGCTGCGGCTGTCGGCGTGGGACGTGGTGCGCATGGGCCTGCTGTCCAACCGCGGCTGGGCGCTGGCCGTGGCCGCCTTCGGCGTGCTGTTCCAGACCGTGCCGCGGCCGGTGATGGACGATGCCATCCAGCGCGGCGGCCGCCAGGCCTTCGGTTACGTCAGCCACCTGCACCCGGGCCTGACCGGCACCCTGCTGCTGGTGGCGGCTACCCTGCTGCTGGGCTGGCTGGGGCTGCGCGTGCTGTCGGTGGTGCTGACCGTGCTGCGCTACCACGGCTTCACCCTCAGCGAGCGCGAACGCCGGCTGACGGTCTCCACCGGTCTGCTCAGCCGCACCCGCAGCAGCGTGGCACGTCGCCGCATCCAGGCCTGGACCCTGCGCGAAGGCACCCTGCAGCGCTGGTTCGGGCTGCGCCAGCTGCGCATCGACAGCGCGGCGGGCGGGCCCTCGCGCGATGATGATCGTGCCCTGCGCGAACTGGCGCCGCTGGCCCCGGCCGCCACCTGCGAAGGGCTGGTCAAGCACCTGCTGCCGCAGCTGCAGTGGCCGCCGGCACAGTGGCATGCGCTGCCGCAACGCGGTTGGTGGCGACTGAGCCTGGGCAGCCTGGTGCTGGTGCCGCTGCTGGCAGCCGGCGCCTACTGGCGCTGGGGCCCGTGGGGCCTGCTGGTGCTGGGCTGGCTGCCGGTGGCACTGCTGGTGGCGCACCGGCAGATGGCGCGCATGGGCTGGCACCTGGATGGCCAGTTCGTGGCCGTGCGCGGTGGCTGGTGGAAGCGCTGGTGGCGCTGGGCCGAGCTGGACAAGGTGCAGGGTCTGCGCCTGCAGCGTTCACCGCTGGACAAGCTGCTGGGCACCGCCAGCCTGCAGTTGGATACCGCAGGTGCGCACGGTGACGTGGCGCTGGCGCTGAACTACCTGCCACAGGCGCAGGCACAACAGGTGATGGAGCAGCTGGCGGTGGCCTTGGCGCGGCGCAAGCTGCGTTGGTGACGGCGGGGTACATGGACACCCGCCGGTAGAGTCGACCGTTGGTCGACAATCGCGCGCAGCGCGAGGTTTCCGGACAATTGATGGAGAGCAGTCGACCAACGGTCGACTCTACCCATCACCGCTGCGACGGGCCCCAATACCCCAGGTCCTTGCGGATCTGCAGGTCGCGCACCCAACTGCCGAACGGCTTGCGGCGCAGCGCGCCCATCTCGCCGGACAGGAAATCCTCGGTCGCGGCGATCACCCGCTCGCTGGAGCGACCATCGCGGAACGGGTGGATGGCATCGGCATAGCGCACGATCTCCGCCTGCAGCGCGGGCTCCGGGTGCAGCGCGCGCTGCAGCATCGCCGGCAGCTGCGTGGCCTCGTCGAAGTCGATCATGTGCGCCTTCGGCACGCGGTTGCGGAAGGTCACCACCGGCTTGTGCTGGACGATGAACTCCGAAACGATCGACGAGGTATCCGACACCAGCACGTCGGCCGCACGCTGCGCGGCCATCACCTGCTCCGGCTCGATGAAGCGCGCGTTGGCACCGGCCAGCGCGCGGTAACTCTCGAACAGTTCCGGCGGGCACTTCGGGTGCAGGGTCAGCAGCCAGTACCGCTCACCGGCGGCGATGTCGGCGGCGATCGGCTCCAGCAGGTGCGGGGCCGCGCTCAGGCGCTCGGTGAAGGTCGAGCCGAACAGGATGACCGGACGCCCGCCGGCCGGTGCACGCAGCGCGACACTCTCGCCGCCATCGTCGCGGAACAGCGGATCCAGCTTCGGCCAGCCGGTCTCGGCCACGGCGAAGTGGCCCTGCTGCTCGGCCATCTGCCGGAACGGTGCGGTGGTGGCCGGCCCCTGCGTGCAGTACAGGTCGAACATGCCGCGCACCCGGAAGTGGCCGCGGGCGCTGTCGCGTTTCTCCACGTTGAAGCCATGGAACAGCTGCACCTTGGCCCCGGAAAGGAAGGTCGGCACCCAGTTGGCGGCGCTGAACACTGCGCGCGGACGCATCGCCAGGGCCTGCTTCAGGCCGATGTTGGGCACTCCCGACAGGCTGCTGCCGGCCGCACCGCCCTCGAACCAGGCGGCCACCTCCTGCCCGGACGCGTGCAAGGCCTGCGCCAACGGGGCGAGAATAGGCAGCGCATAGCGCTCCGTCGCAAACAACAGGTACCCGGCCATCATGTCCTCCACGACCGCTCCCATCGAACGGCCTCGCATCTCGGCGTGCATTATCGCGTTCAACGAGGCCGGGCGCATCGGCGACTGCCTGGCCTCGCTGGCTTTCTGCGATGAGATCGTGGTGGTGGACTCGCAGTCCACCGATGCCACGGTGGCCATCGCCGAAGCCGCCGGTGCCCGCGTGCTGCAGCGCCCGTTCGATGGTTTCCGCAGCCAGAAGGCGTTCTGCGTCGAGCAGGCCAGCCACGACTGGGTGCTGTGCCTGGACGCCGACGAACGCATCAGCCCCGAGCTGCGCACGGCCATCGAGCAGGCCCGCGACGGCGGCTTCAGCGGCCACGCCGGCTACCGTTTCGCCCGCCTCTCGGAGTATTTCGGCAAATTCCTGCGCCACGGCAACGCCTACCCGGACCGGGTGATGCGGCTGTTCGACCGCCGCCAGGGCGGCTGGCGCGGCAAGCGCGAGATCCACGAGGCGGCCAGCGTCGATGGCAGCGTCGGCACCCTGCGCGGTGATCTCATCCACTACCCCTACCGCTCACTGCAGCAGCAGCTGGCCAAGACCGAGAAGTACGCGCGGATGATGGCCGAGCACGAGTTCGCACGCGGCAAGCGGGCCACCCTGGGCAAGCTGGTGCTGGCGCCGGCCTGGCGATTCTGGCGCGGCTTCGTGTTCCGCGGCGGCTTCCGCGATGGCTGGCACGGCCTGGTGTATGCCTACGTGCGCGCCAACTACGTGCGGCAGAAGACCATCATGTTGTGGATGCTGGGCAACGGCCAGGCCGTGGCCGACCCGCGCAGCGAATGATC
>JAFAFD010000467.1 GCA_023423675.1 Pseudomonadota bacterium
ACTCACAGTCGAGCCTACCAATCAGGCAGTCGACCAACGGTCGACTCTACCCATCAGGCAGTCGACCAACGGTCGACTCTACCGATGCAGATACGCCTCAAGTTCGGCCGCCCCCACGCCGATACAGCAGCCATGTCCCATGACCTGCTCAACCGGATCGACCAGCGGACCCGACTGGCCGGCCACAATCGCCTGGCGCTGCTGCTGTTCCGTCTCGGCGGACGTCAGCTTTTTGGCGTCAACGTCTTCAAGGTGCAGGAAGTCCTGCGCCGCCCGGAGCTGTTCCAGGTGCCCGGCCTGCCCGGCCAGTTCGCCGGCGTGGCCGACGTGCGGGGCCGCTCGGTGCCGGTGCTGGACCTGGGCCTGGCCATCGGCCACCCCGAGCGTGAGCCGGACGCGGACACCGCCCCCGGCTACCTGGTGGTGACCGAGTTCAACCGCTCCATCCAGGGCTTCCTGGTGAGCGGGGTCGAGCGCATCGTCAACATCGCGGTGGAGGACATCCACCCGCCGCCGGAGCTGGGCGCCGAATCGAGCTACCTGACCGCCGTGACCCGCTTCCAGGGCGAGCTGATCCAGGTGATCGACGTGGAAAGCGTGCTGGCCGACATCGCCCAGATCCGTGGCGAGGCGGTGCTGGACCCGACCATGGCCATGCCCGCCGATGCCCCGCAGCTGCAGGTGCTGGTGGTGGACGACTCGCGCGTGGCCCGCCAGCAGATCCGCAGCGTGCTGGACCAGCTGGGGGTGGGCGCCACCCTGCTGTCCGATGGCAAGCAGGCGCTGGACCACCTGCTGCAGATCCACGCCTCGGGCGAAAACCCGGCCGACCGCTACGCCATGGTGATCTCGGACATCGAGATGCCCGCCATGGACGGCTATACGCTGACGACGGAAATCCGGCGCCACGCCGGCCTGTCCGGGCTGTATGTGCTGCTGCACACTTCCCTGTCGGGCGTATTCAACAATGCGATGGTGGAACGCGTGGGCGCCAACGCCTTCGTGGCCAAGTACTCACCGCACGAGCTGGCCGACTTCGTGCTGGACCGCCTGCGCAAGGTGGCGATGGCGGCGTAAGGCCGCCTGATCCGGCACCGTCGGGGTCGGACCCCCACAGGGGCTCCGACCCCACCCACAATCCGGCCGCACCGGGGTCAGAGCCCCTGCGGGGATCCGACCCCTCCTCTTTGGCACACCCCTTGCAGCTTCCCGGGCATCGTTCCCGTGGGAGTGCACCGTGCGCAACCTGATTACCGATTACCTGGGCGTGCATGCCCAGGCCATGCCGTTGCGCGAACAGCGGATGAAGCTGATCGCCAGCAACCTCGGCAATGCCGACACTCCCGGCTACAAGGCCCAGGACCTGGACTTCGATGCCGCCCTGCGCAATGCCCAGGGGATCGATGCCAATGGCCTGATGACCACCACGAACGAGCAGCACTACGAGATCAGTAGTGGCCTGAACCCGTTCCAGGTGGCCCGCGAGGGCGTGCAGCCGAGCCTGGACGGCAACACCGTCGACCCCGATGCCGAGCGCGCTGCCTATGGCCGCGCCGCGCTGGAATACCGTGCCTCGCTCAGCTTCGTCGAGAGCAAGGTCCGTTCCATGCTCACCGCGATCACGGGGCAGTAAGCCATGAGCAACCTGCCGATCTTCGACATCGCCGGCTCCGCACTGCAGGCGCAGTCGGTGCGCATGAGCACCATCGCCTCCAACCTGTCCAACGCCGACAGCATCGCCGGCTCGGCCGACGCGGTCTACAAGCCGCTTGAACCGATCTTCCAGGCCGTGACCAGCAAGACCGATCCGAACATCACGTCGGTGAAGGTCAAGGAAGTCACCCAGAGCGATGCGGCGCCGATCAAGCGCTACGAGCCCGGCCATCCGCTGGCCGACGCTGATGGCTACATCTACCAGCCCGACGTCGATCCGGTGGCGCAGATGGTCAACCTGATCTCGACCTCGCGCAATTACCAGGCGGGCGTGGAGATGTTGACCACCGCCAAGGAACTGGCCCTGGCCACCTTGACCATGGGCCGCTGAGGCGCGCCCGCGAGGACTACTGCATGACCACCGTGAACTCCCAGACCAGCCAGGACGTCTACGCCGCGCTCGGGCTGAATGCCCCCAACAGCACCAACACCAAGAAGAAGAACACGCTTGACCAGGCCGATTTCCTGCGCCTGATGACCGAGCAGCTGCAGCACCAGGATCCGCTGAAGCCGATGGACAACACGCAGATGGTCGCGCAGATGGCGCAGATGTCCACGGTGCAGGGCATTACCGATCTGAACACCACCGTAAAGGGTTTCCAGGAATCGATGGCCAGCGACCAGGTGCTGCGTGGTGCTGCGCTGGTCGGCCATGAAGTGCTGGTGCCCTCTGAAAAGCTGGTGCTCGAAGCGGAAGGCGATGTCAGCGGCACCGTCGCCGCACCATCGGCCGGCATCGTCACTGTCGATGTCACCGATGCCAATGGCAGCAAGGTCACCTCGATCAGTGTCGAAGCCGCTGCCGCTGGCGAGGTGGCGTTCAAGTGGGATGGCAAGGATGCCGACGGCAAGCGCATGGAGCCGGGCAAGTACTCCATCGTCGCCAACCACGTGGACACCGCAGGCACCAGCACCAAGCTTTCCACCTACGTGCAGGCACCGGTGGAAAGCGTGACCGTCGGCTCCGACGGCCTGTACCTGAACCTCAAGGGCCTGGGCACGGCCCCGATCGATTACGTGCTCCGCGTCAGCTGAGCCGCACCCCCGCATCTACCAGGAGCAACCCCATGGGTTTCAATGTCTCGCTGTCCGGCATCAATGCCGCAAGCGCCGATCTGAACGTAACCGCCAACAACGTCGCCAACGTCAACACGATCGGCTTCAAGCAGTCGCGTGCCGAGTTCGCCGACCTGTTCGCCGCCACCAGCTATGGCCTGTCCAACAACCAGACCGGTTCCGGTGCGCGCGTCACCGCAGTGGCCCAGCAGTTCATCCAGGGCAACAACGACCAGACCGGCCGCAGCCTGGACCTGGCCATTTCCGGTGAAGGCTTCTTCACCATGAACATGAACGGCGCACGCGTCTACTCGCGCGCCGGCAACTTCCAGACCGATTCCTCCGGCTATGTGGTGAATCCGCAGGGCGCACGCCTGGAGGTGTTCGCGCCCAATGCCGATGGCACCAGCTTCGATACCGGCCGCCTGGTCGACCTGCAGCTGCTGACCACCGACAGCGCACCCAAGCAGACCAGCGAAGTGAAGGTTGGCTTCACCCTGCCCGCCAACGCCAAGCAACCCACGGTCACCGACTTCGACCCGACCGACTCCAACAGCTACAACCAGTCCAGCGGCGGCATCACCGTCTATGACTCGCTGGGCGTGAGCCACATCCAGGTCTCCTACTTCGTCAAGGCCGCCGGCACCAATGCCTGGACCGTGCACAACTACGTGGATGGCGAACCGGCAGGCACGCCCACCCCGATCGCCTTCGACAACAGCGGCAAGCTCACCACGCCGACCGATGGCAAGGTCAGCCTCGGCACCTTTACCCCGACCACCGGCGCGGGCGAGCTGAACATGACGCTGGATATCAGCGGCTCGACCCAGTACGGCGAGAAGTTCGCCCTGCGCAACACCCAGCAGGACGGCTACGCTGCCGGCAAGCTCAACGAGATCACCGTCTCCGACAGCGGCGTGGTCTACGCGCGCTACTCCAATGGCGATGACAAGGCGCTGGGCCAGGTGGCCCTGAGCAGCTTCAACAATACCCAGGGCCTGGTGCAGAAGGGCAACAATCTGTGGGTGGAGAGCTTCGAGTCGGGCACCCCGCGCACCGCCGCGCCGGACAGTTCCAACCTCGGCAAGATCCAGGCCGGTGCGCTGGAAGCATCCACCGTCGACCTGACCGAGCAGCTGGTGAACATGATCACCGCGCAGCGCAACTTCCAGGCCAACGCGCAGATGATCACCACGCAGGACCAGATCACCCAGTCCGTCATCAACATCCGTTGATGACCTGCTGACCCTGTCACGGAATACCCGCCATGGACAAAGCCCTTTACGTTGCGATGACCGGCGCCCGCGCCTCCCTGCAGGCGCAGGGAACGCTCAGCCACAACCTCGCCAACTCGGACACCCCCGGCTTCAAGGAAGCGCTGGCCAACACCGAAGCCTTCCCGATCCGCGGCCAGGGCTTTGCCTCGCGGGTGGATGCGCTGCACGTCGACGCCGGCTTCAACCGCACCGCCGGCGCGCAGCACATCACCGGTAAGCCGCTGGACCTGTCACTGCAGACCGGAACCTGGCTGGCCGTGCAGGCCACCGACGGCAGCGAGGCCTACACCCGTGGCGCCGCGCTGTCGGTCACGCCGAACGGCCAGCTGGTGACGTCCAACGGCCGTCCGGTGCTGGATGACAACAACAATCCCATTGCCATCCCGCCCTACCAGGCAATGGAAGTGGGCAACGACGGCACGATCTCGATCATCCCGCAGGGCGAAGGCCCGCAGACGATGGCGATGATCGGCCGGGTGAAGATCGTGCAGGCCGCCGACGAACGCCTCGAGCGCCGCCTCGACGGCCTGTTCGCCAACACTGATCCGCAGCAGCCGTTCGCCCAGGCACAGGGCCCGACGGTGCAGAGCGGCCAGCTGGAGGGCAGCAATGTCGACGCCGCCGGTGCACTGGTGCAGATGATCCAGCTGCAGCGCCAGTACGAAATGCAGGTGCAGGTGATCAAGCACGGCGACGAGAACGCGCGCAGCGCCAACAGCCTGCTGCGACTGGGCAGCTGACGGAATTCCGGCACCGGCACGCGCCGTTGCTGGCACGCCGCTTGCACTGCTTCACCCAAGGGTCGCACCGCGCGACCGGCTTCACCCAGACAGGACTTCGAACATGAACCAGGCACTGTGGATCGCGAAAACCGGACTGGATGCGCAGCAGATGCGCATGTCGGTGGTTTCCAACAACCTCGCCAACACCAACACCACCGGCTTCAAGCAGGACCGCGCCAGCTTCGAGGATCTGTTGTACCAGCAGGTGCGCCAGCCTGGCGGCGCGTCCTCGGCGCAGACCCAGCTGCCGACCGGCCTGCAGATCGGTACCGGCGTGCGCGTGGTGGCCACCGCCAAGAACTTCGAACAGGGCAGCCAGCAACAGACCGGCCGCGCACTGGACGTGATGGTCAACGGCCGCGGCTTCTTTGAAGTGCAGATGGCTGATGGCAGCTCCGCCTACACCCGTGATGGCTCGTTCAAGATCAACCAGGACGGCGAGCTGGTCACCAACAGCGGCTACCCGGTGCAGCCGGGCATCCAGATTCCGGAAGGCGCGCAGTCGCTGACCATCGGCAGCGACGGCACCATCAGCGTGAAGATGGCTGACAACGCCGCCTCGGTCGAAGTCGGTGCATTGACGCTGACCGACTTCGTCAACCCGGCGGGCCTGCAGGCCCGCGGCGAAAACCTGTACCTGGAAACCACGGCCTCGGGCCCCGCCCAGAACGGCAATCCCGGCCTCAATGGACTGGGCAACGTGGTCCAGGGCGCACTGGAAGGCAGCAACGTCAACGTGGTGGAAGAGCTGGTCTCGATGATCGAAACCCAGCGCGCCTACGAAATGAACGCCAAGGCCATTTCGACGACCGACGCGATGCTCGGTTACCTGAACCAGAACGTCTGACCGTCGCCAACGGATGATCGCCATGTCGCCCCTTTCCAAACTTGCCCGCATTGCCCTGCCGTGCGCCGTGGCCGCCCTGCTTGGCGGCTGCGTGATCGCTGGCGACGTGCGCCCGTATCCGGCGATGGCGCCGATCCAGCCGATCATGCCGCCGCAGGCCGCACCGACAGCCGGTGCGATCTACGCCGCCGGCCCGACGCTGCAGCTGTACTCGGACCGTCGCGCCCGCGATGTCGGCGACCTGCTGACCATCACCCTGCTGGAAAACACCACCGCCACGACCAGCGCGAACACCGCCACCGCCAAGGAGTCGGACCTCAACATCGGCACGCCTTCGATCTTCGGCGCACCGGTCACCCTGGGCGGCAAGGACATCCTCAGCGCGACCGCCGCCGGCAAGCGTGACTTCACCGGCAAGGGCAACAGCGCGCAGAGCAACCGCCTGCAGGGCAGCGTGACGGTGACCGTGGTGCAGCGCCTGCCCAACGGCAACCT
>JAFAFD010000051.1 GCA_023423675.1 Pseudomonadota bacterium
CCCCGGGGGCCCACCACGGGTCGGCACCTACCAGAGCGGATCGCGGTGCGGGGCGCAGCCGGGCCACTACGACCGATCAGAAGCCCAGCGCGGTGTCGCCCAGCAGGCCCTGCAGCTGGCTTCGGAACAGCGCCTGGATGCGCTGCAGTGCAGCCTCGTCGTTGCCTTCGAAACGCAGCACCAGCACCGGGGTGGTGTTGGAGGCACGCACCAGGCCCCAGCCGTCGGGGTAGTCCACGCGCAGGCCATCGATGGTCGACAGGCGACCGCCCACGTAGGGGTTGTCCGGCGATTGCGCCGCGGCCACCAGCATCGCCACCAGCGCATGTGGCGTCCCGGACGCCACCGGCACCTTCAGTTCCGGCGTGGACACCATGTCCGGCAGCTCCTCCAGCACCTCGTGCGGGGTCTCTTCGCGCTGGGCGAGGATTTCCAGCAGGCGGGCGGCGGCGTACAGGCCGTCATCGAAACCGAACCAGCGTTCCTTGAAGAAGAAGTGGCCGCTCATCTCGCCAGCCAGTTCGGCATCGGTCTCGCGCATCTTCGCCTTCATCAGCGAATGGCCGGTCTTCCACATCAGCGGGCTGCCACCGTTGCGCAGCACGTGGTCGGAGAGCTTGCCGGTACACTTCACATCGTAGATCACCATCGCGCCGGGGTTGCGCATCAGCACGTCGGCAGCGAACAGCATCAGCAGCCGGTCGGCATAGATGATCCTGCCTTCGCCGGTGACCACGCCCAGGCGGTCGCCATCGCCATCAAAGGCCACGCCGAGGTCGGCGCCGAAGCGCTTGACCGTCTGCACCAGGTCTTCGAGGTTGGCCGGTTCGCTGGGATCGGGGTGATGGTTGGGGAAGGTGCCGTCGACATCGCAGTACAGCGGGATGACCTCGGCGCCGATGGCTTCCAGCAGCTGCGGCGCGAACGCACCGGCCACGCCGTTGCCGGCGTCGGCCACCACCTTCAGCGGGCGGTCCAGCTGCACGTCGTCGGCGATGCGCTGGATGTAGTCGGCGGCGACCTCGCGCTGCTGGTAGTCGCCCGGCTCGGCGGCCTGGGCCAGGCGGCCTTCGCTGATGCGCTGGTACAGGTCGGTGATTGCATCGCCGGACAGTGTTTCGCCGCCGATGACCACCTTGAAGCCGTTGTACTCGGGCGGGTTGTGGCTGCCGGTCACCGCCACGCAGGTGCCCGTGCGCAGGTGGAAGGCAGCGAAGTAGACCAGCGGCGTCGGCGCCAGGCCGATGTCGATGACCGAACAGCCGGCGCGGCGCAGGCCTTCGGCCAGGCTGGCCGACAGCTCCGGCCCGGACAGGCGGCCGTCGCGGCCGATCACCACCTCGCGCAGCCCCTGTTCGAGGGCGACGGTGCCGATGGCCTGGCCGATCAGCGCGGCGTTGCGCGCGTTCAACTCGGTGCCCACCACGCCGCGGATGTCGTAGGCGCGGAAGATGTCGGCCGGCAGGTCCACCGGCGGCGGCGGCGGTACCGCGGGCGGCCCGCCGGCGGTGGCGTCGGCCGCATCGGTGGCCGGCACGACCGGCGTGGCCATCTGCAGGCTTTCGCGCAGGGTCGGGCCCTGGTCGGCCTCGACCGCGGCGCCCCGACGGATCGGCATCGGCAGCGACTTCGGCAGGCGGCCACGTCCCACCACCAGCAGCACGGCGATGAAGGCCAGCAGCAGCGCCACGATGGCACTGGGCAGGGCGCCCAGGCCCAGCGGGCCCGGTTCGATGTTCGGTACGCTGGCGGTCAGCCGCAGCGGGGTGCCCTTGATCGGCCGCGCCATCGCTTCGGCACTGTCGGCCAGGCGGGCATCACCGTGCGCGACGATGTCGTGCGCGCCCTGGCGCAGGGACAGGAAGCCACTGGACGGCGCGCGCACTTGGTCCAGCGGGCCGGTCAGGCGCAGCAGCGGTTGCCGCACATAGACGACGGCCGGGCCCAGCGCGCCCAGCTGCACCGGCGCCGCCAGGCCGAGGCGGTTGCCCCCGCCATCGCGGACCACGCGCAGCCCCGGCTTGCCGTCGGCCAGCACCGATTCCAGCAGCGCCAGGCGGGCGTAACCGAAGGTCGCGCCATCGGCGTAGGCATCGGCCAGTCCGGCCGTCAGCACGTCCACCTGCTCGACCCCGGACCAGCTCTCACGCAGGGCCTGCGCGGCCCCGGCGGCGTCGCCAGCCTGCAGCGACTGCTGCACGCGATCGCCCTTGAGGTGCTGCTGCAGCTGCTGCAGCTGGCCGGTTGCAGCCTGCTGCACGCCCTGCACCGCCTCGTCGCGGGCCTGCGCCAGGCTGTCCCCATTGGCCTGCTGCCGCCACTGCTGCACGGCGCTCCAACCGAACCAGCCGGCCAGCAACAACAGCGCCATCCCCAGCAACGGCGCATTGCGCCCCATTGACTGCTTCTGCCGTCCTTCCCCGCTGCCGCTCATCCATCTCCCCCGTCAACGCACCCCGGTATGGCCGAATCCACCCGTTCCCCGCACGCTGTCGGTGAAAGTATCCACCACCTGCAGGCTGACACGGGCAATCGGTACGACAACCAGCTGGGCGATGCGGTCGCCCGGCTCGATGGTGAAGGCTTCGCGGCCGCGATTCCAGACGCTGATCAGCAGCGGGCCCTGGTAATCGGCATCGATCAGGCCGGTGCCGTTGCCCAGCACGATGCCATGGCGGTGGCCCAGGCCCGAGCGCGGCAGGATCACCGCGCACAGGTTCGGGTCGCCGATGTGGATGGCCAGGCCGCTGGGAATCAGCGCGGTATCACCCGGCTGCAGCGCCAGCGCCGTTTCCAGCGCCGCGCGCAGGTCCATGCCCGCGCTGGCCTCGGTGGCGTAGGCCGGCAGCGGCCAGCTGTCGCCGAAGCGCGGGTCGAGCAGCTTCACCTGCAGTGCCTGCAGAGGGGCCACCGGGGTGGATGTTGCCTGGGTCATGCCTGAAGCCTCCGCGCGATCAGCGCCAGCAGTTGTTCGGCCAGCTCGCGCTTGGAAGTAGCCGGGAATACCTGTTCGCCATCCTGCCAGAAGGCCGTGGCGGCATTGTTGTCGCTCTCGAAACCACCGCCGCTGATGCCCACCTGGTTGGCGATCACCAGGTCCAGGCGCTTGTCGATCAGCTTGCCACGCGCGTATTTCTCCACGTCGTTGGTTTCGGCGGCAAAGCCGACCACCAGCTTCAGCGACTGGGTCTGTGCGGCGACCTCGGCCAGGATGTCCGGCGTGCGCACCAGCTCGATCACCAGCGACTGGCTGTCGGCGGTCTTCTTCAGCTTCTGCGCGGCCACCTGGCGCGGGGTATAGTCGGAAACGGCGGCGGCCCCGATATAGATGTCGGCCGGCAGCGCCTTCAGCACGGCATCGCGCATCTGCGCGGCCGAGCGCACGTCCACACGGTGCACGCCGGGCGGCGTCGGCAGCTGCACCGGGCCGCTGACCAGCACCACCTCGGCGCCGAGGGCGGCGGCGGCACCGGCCAGGGCGAAGCCCATCTTGCCGCTGCTGCGGTTGCCGACGTAGCGCACCGGGTCGATGTCTTCATAGGTCGGGCCGGCGCTGATCAGCAGGCGCAGACCCTGCAGCGCGCGGGTTTCCGGCGCGGCGGCGGCAGCCGGGACGCGGCCACCCAGGCTGGCCAGCGCGGCGACGATGTCGCCCGGCTCGGCCAGCCGGCCGGGACCGGATTCGCCCTCGGCCAGCGGCCCGTCGACCGGGCCGATGACCTGCGCGCCCCGCTGGCGCAGCAGGCTGATGTTGGCCTGGGTGGCCGGGTGCAGCCACATGCGGTGGTTCATCGCCGGACACACGGTGAGCGGCGCGGTGCTGGCCAGGCACAGGGTGCTGACCAGGTCATCGGCGTGGCCCTGGGCCAGGCGTGCCAGCAGATCGGCGGTGCCCGGCGCGACCACGATGCGGTCGGCCCAGCGCGCCAGTTCGATGTGGCCCATGGCCTGTTCGGCGGCGCTGTCCCACAGGGTCGTGCGGGTGGGCTGGCCGGACAGGGCCTGGAAGCTGAGGGGGGTGACGAACTGCTGGGCGCCGGCGGTCATCGCCACCTGGACCAGCGCGCCGGCATCACGCAGGCGGCGGACCAGCTCCAGTGCCTTGTAGGCCGCGATCCCGCCGCCGACGCACAACAGCAGTTTCTGGCCTTCCAGCGCGCGGGCCGGCGCGGGGAGGGCGTTGGGAGAATCAGCCACCTGGAAATCCTGTGCAAACGAGGGCGCTAGCTTACCCGATGGCCGGTAACGTCCCGGTACACAGCGCACATAGCGCGCAGCTATCAGCAGATGGAACTCCGGCTACATCGTTTTCCGGGTTGCCCCCCCTTCGATTCGGAACTTTCCTATACCTCAGCCGGCCGCGGCTTGATCAGAATCATGGTTGGCCCCCTCGGGTGCGCCATCTGGTTTTCCGAGGAGTGCACCGTGCATCCGCGCATCATCATCGCCGACGACCATCCGGTCGTACTGCACGGCATCCGCATCGTGCTCGAACGCCACCAGATGTGCGTCACCGGCGCGGCCGCCGATGGCGCCGGGTTGCTCGACCTGGTCGCCCAGCAGCCCTGCCACGCGGTCCTGACCGACCTTTCCATGCCCGGCACCGGGCCCGACGGCCCCGAGCTGCTGGAGGCGCTGCGCCAGCAGCACCCCGCGTTGCCGGTGGTGGTGCTGACCGGCGCGCGCCACCCGGGGCTGCTGGATGGGCTGCTGCGCGATGGCGTGCAGGGGCTGGTGGACAAGAGCGCCGACTTTGCCGAACTGCCGCAGGCCCTGCGCGCGGTGATGGCCGGCAAGGTGTTCGTGTCCCACCAGCTGCGCCGCCTGCTGCAGTCGCGCGATCTGCTGTTCCCGAGACCGCAGGCGACGCTTTCGGCCCGGGAGCAGCAGGTCGTGCAGCTGCTGGGCGAGGGCCTGAACGTGAATGCCATCGCCGAGCACATCGGCCGCAGCGCCAAGACCATCAGCCGGCAGAAGGCCGAGGCCATGCGCAAGCTGGGCCTGGACAACAACCAGGAGTTGTACGACTACCTGCAGGCCCAGCGCGGTTGAGGGATCGGCCGACCATCGCGGGCGGCAAATGCCGATGGCTGGCGGGCGCCGCGGCAGCGACCATGCAGCCATGCCCATCCACGACTGGCCACCCGAGGAACGCCCCCGCGAGAAGCTGCTGACGCGCGGACCCACTGCCCTGTCCGATGCCGAACTGCTGGCCCTGTTCCTGGGCTCCGGCTTCGGCGGCCGCGATGCGGTGCAGACCGCGCGCGACCTGCTCGGCAGCCACGGTCCGCTGCGGGTGCTGCTGGACCGCCCCGCCGCCAAGCTGGCCCGCCTGCCCGGGTTGGGGCCGGCGCGCAGCTGCACGCTGGCGGCAGGCCTGGAGCTGGCCCACCGCTACCTGGCCGCCGAGCTGGCGCAGGGCGAGAGCGTGGGCGACAACCCGCTGGCGGTCGGCCGCTACCTGCAGCACCGGCTGCGCGGCCAGGCCCGCGAACTGTTCCTGGTGCTGTTCCTGGACAACCGGCACCGCCTGATCGCCTGCGAGGAACTGTTCGCCGGCACCATCAACACCGCGCCGGTCTATCCCCGCGAGGTGGTGCGGCGGGCCCTGCTGCACAACGCCGCGGCGGTGATCCTCAGCCACAACCACCCCTCGGGCGACCCGGAGCCGTCCGGGGCCGATGCGCGGATCACCGAGGAACTGCAGCAGGCCCTGGCACTGGTCGACATCCGCCTGCTGGACCACTTCGTCATTGGCGAGGGGCGCCCTGTTTCATTTGCTGAACGCGGCCTGCTGCCGCAGCACCAGCCGCGCCTGTTCGGCTGAGCCCGCTGGCCCCGCGCGCCCGGCCGCCGGAGGTCGCGCGCGTTCACATGGGCAGGCCTCGGTCAGCGTACGCGCCGGCATCTGCGCTAAAATGGGCGATTCCGCCGCTCATTCTCACAGCAGGCCTCGTGAAAAATCTCCTCCGCGCCCTGATCAGCCAAGGCATCGAAGCCTTGCGCGCCAATGGCACCCTGCCCGCCGACTCCCTGCCGCCGGACTTCGTGGTCGAGCGCCCGAAGACCCGTGACCACGGCGACTTCGCCACCAATGCCGCCATGCTGCTGGCCAAGGCCGCGCGCAGCAATCCGCGCGCACTGGCCCAGGCGCTGGTCGACGCGCTGCCGCGCAGCGAGGACGTCAGCAAGGTCGAGATCGCCGGCCCTGGCTTCATCAACTTCCACCTGGCCCCGGCCGCGTACCAGCGCGAAGCCGCCTCGGTCATCAAGGAAGCCCACGACTACGGCCGCAACCTGTCCGGCAATGGCCGCACGGTGGGCGTGGAGTACGTGTCGGCCAACCCGACCGGTCCGCTGCATGTCGGCCATGGCCGCGCGGCGGCGATCGGCGACTGCGTGGCGCGCGTGCTCGATGCCAACGGCTGGAACGCCAAGCGCGAGTTCTACTACAACGACGCCGGCGTGCAGATCGAGAACCTGGCGCTGTCGGTGCAGGCGCGCATCAAGGGCATCGCCCCGGACCAGGACGGCTGGCCGGAAGGCGGCTACCGCGGTGAGTACATCGCCGACGTTGCCCGTGCCTACCTGGCCGGCGCCAGCGTCGACCTGGAAGGCACCATGGTGGTTGGCGCCAAGGATCCGGACGACATGACCGCGATCCGCCGCTTCGCCGTGGCCTACCTGCGCAACGAGCAGAACCTGGACCTGGCCGCGTTCGGCGTCGACTTCGACATCTACTTCCTGGAAAGCTCGCTGTATGCCGATGGCAAGGTGGCCGAAGCGGTCGCCAAGCTGCAGGCCTCGGGCCACACCTACGAGGAAGGCGGCGCACTGTGGCTGCGCAGCACCGACTTCGGTGACGACAAGGACCGCGTGATGCGCAAGTCCGACGGCACCTTCACCTACTTCGTGCCGGACGTGGCCTACCACCTGTCCAAGTGGCAGCGTGGCTACGAGCGCGCGATCACCGAGCTGGGCGCCGACCACCACGGTTCGCTGGCCCGCGTGCGCGCCGGCCTGCAGGCCATGGAAGTGGGCATCCCGCAGGGCTGGCCGGAATACGTGCTGCACCAGATGGTCACCGTCATGCGCGGCGGCGAGGAAGTGAAGCTGTCCAAGCGTGCCGGCAGCTACTTCACCCTGCGCGACCTGATTGACGAAGCCGGCCGCTATGCCACCCGTTGGGTCCTGATCGCGCGCAAGCCCGATTCGCAGCTGACCTTCGACATCGACCTGGCCCGCCAGCAGAGCAACGACAACCCGGTGTTCTACGTGCAGTACGCGCACGCCCGCGGCTGCAGCCTGCTGCGCCAGGCGCAGGAGAAGGGCCTGGTGTACGACCAGGGCAACGGCCTGGGCAACCT
>JAFAFD010000174.1 GCA_023423675.1 Pseudomonadota bacterium
CGGCCGAAATCATCGAAGGCTTCGTCGTGCACGTTGTCCAGCTTCCATTCGCTGAACTTGCCGCGGGTCCAGGCATTGGCGCGGCCCATCGCCGGCGAATTGGTCAGGCGCGGGCCGATGCGTTCGGTGAGGTAGCTGAAGGTGTCCATCACCTGCGAACGGTGGAAGGCCTCCTGGCGGATGCGGCTGACCATGTCCAGGTCCACCGGTTCACGCTGCTGCGCCATTGCATTGCCACCCATCGCCAGCGATGCGGCCAGCACACCCCACTTCAGCACACCCCACTTCAACCCACTCCACTTCAACACGCCACACCCCTGCCCTTCGGCTCGATCGTCAACCCATCGAGTCTAGCCAGCAGCAGCGCGGCGCCCCCGTCCCATCGGTCATGGGCCGCACCGCCCTCACCCCCACCATGCGTGTCGAAGATGTGCGGTGGCTCCCGTAGAGCCACGCCATGCGTGGATGCCCTGTGCGCGCTCACCCACGCCAGCCCAGCCACAACTGCGCGCGCTCCGGCAGCAGCAACAGCCAATGACGCTGGTCCACGCTGCTGCAGCCGTACACCGCGGCATGCGCCGGCCAGTCCGGCGGCAGGCCGTCGATGCCGATCTCCGACAGCGCCGCCGCGCCGGCCTTCCATGGCCGGTAGCGCGGCACCCGCCCGGCCAGCGCGCCGCGTCCCTGCCGCGCGCCGACCAGCCAGTCCAGCCCCTTGCGCTGCAATCCTTCGCAGGTCACCGCGGCCAGCTGGAAGCGGACCAGGCCGGGGGCGATCCGTGCCCCCGGCAGGGCCGCCAGCACGCCATGTGCCTGCAGCAGTGCATCCACTTCCAGCAGCGCCGGAACGCCCTGCCGTGCCCGTTGCCACAATCCCTGGCGCCAGCCCATGGCGTGCTCCTTACTTCAGTTCCGCGCCCAGCGCGTACCAGTCGACCCGGCGGGTCACCCACATCGCCAGCGCCAGAATCACGAACAGCAGCAGCGATCCCATCAGCAGCGCGTTGTTTTCCGAGACCAGCAGGCCATACAGCGCGCCGTACAGCAGGGTCAGCAGCGCAGCGAAGCCGAGGCCGCGCTTCCAGTGGCCCAGCACATGGGCCAGGTACACCGCCTGCAGGCCGATGCAGGCCACGGCCGAGACCAGGTAGGCCTTCCAGAAGGTGATGTGCTCGGACAGGCTGATCAGCAGCAGGAAGAAGATCGCCAGCGCCAGGCCGACCATCAGGTACTGCAGCGGGTGGATGCGCAGCGATTTGATCAGTTCGAACAGAATGAAGCCGACGAAGGTCAGCACAACGAACAGGATGCCGTACTTGGAGGCGCGGTCGGCCTGGGTATAGGTGTCGACCGGATCGACCAGCGACACAGTCACCGCCTGCGAGTCCATCGCACCATCACGGCGCAGCTGCGTCTGTGCATCCGAGGCCAGCGAGGAGACCGCCCACTGCGCATTGAATCCCTGCGCATCGACGCGGCGTTCGTTGGGCAGGAACGCACCGCTGAAGGACGGATGCGGCCAGCGCGAGCGCAGTGCGATCCGGGTGTCATCGCCCACCGGCACCACCGACAGCGCGCGACTGCCGTCCAGGCGCAGGTCCAGCTCGATGCTGCTGCCGGCCAAGGTGCCGCCGTGGCTCTCGGCGAAGCCGGCCACCGGCGCGTGCAGGCCACGGCCTACCTCGCTGGCTGCGCCGACACCCGGCAGCAGCCGCACCTGTCTGCCATCCACGCGCAGGTCCGGCGTGCCGACCAGGCCACGCGCATCGGACACGCCCAGCACCACGTACGGCTGGCCATAGCTGCGGCCCGGCTTCACCGGGTAATCGTCGGCCGCGAAGGTCGCCTTCAACTGGCCGTTCCAGCTGTACACCGGCACCTTGAACAGGCCGACCTCGCGCTGGCTCGGCAGCATCTCGCCGCCCACGTCCAGCGAGGCCGGCATCTGCAGCCAGTGGCCTTCGGTCACCTGCTCCTCGGTCTTCTTGTTGCCCTTGGCGTCGACCACCTCGACCTGCTGGCGTTCCACCCACGGCACCACCCGTACCGGGCCGACCAGGCGCTGCGCACCGGCGCGGCTGTCGGCCACCCGCGCGAAGGCCTCGTCGCGGTATGCACTGCGTTCGTTGATGACGCCGCGGATCATCGTCAGCGGGATCAGCAGCAGCAGGATCAGTCCGCCGACGATGGCGAACCGCAACAGCATCTTCAGGGATTTCATCGTCCGTCCTCGTTGCAGAGGACTGCAGGATGGACGGCGGCGGTGAGCGGGGTTTGTGGCGAATTTGAAGCGAATGTGAAGTCAGCGGCGGGCGCGCTGCGCCGGTCCACCCAGCGGCAGCCACAGGCTTGCGACCGTGCCGCCGCCGGGCCGCGGCTCGAGGCTGGCGCGGCCATCGTGCAGGCGCGCCACTTCCTGCACGAACGGCAGGCCCAGGCCGGAACTGCGCCGGCCACTGCCGGGACGGGCCAGCGAATAGAAGCGCTCGAACACCCGGTCACGCGCGTATTCGGGCACGCCGGCGCCACGGTCGGCCACCTGCAGGCGCACGCCCTGGCCATCGGCCACCGCCTCCAGCTCGACCTCGCCGCCGGGCGTCGAGAACGCCACCGCGTTGTCGATCAGGTTCTGCAGCGCCTGCCGCAGCAGGTAGGCATCGCCGTGCACGCGCAGTTCGGGCACCGCACCGATCCGCACCACTACGCCGGCCGCCTGTGCACGCATCTGTGCGGCGGCAGCGGCATCGTCCAGCAGCGTGGCCGGCGCGATCGGGTCGCGGGTCTGCAGCCAGCCATGCTGTTCCACTTCGGCCAGCGCCAGCAGCTTGTCGATGGTCTCGGTCAGCCGCTCCTGCTGGTCGACGATGCTGCGCGCGAAATGCGCACGGTCGGCATCGGGCATCGGTTCCTGCAGCAGTTCGGCGGCACCGCGGATGGCGGCCAGCGGGCTCTTCATTTCATGGGTCAGCGACTGCACGTACTGCTCGACGTAGGCCTTGCCTTCCAGCTTGCGGCGCATGGTTTCCAGGGCTTGGCCGAGATCGCCGATCTCATCGCGGCGGCGCCGTGGCGGTGGCACCGGCTCGCCAGCGGTAACCGCGCGTGCGTAGCGGCTGAGCTGGCCCAGGCCGGTGGTCAGCCACATCGTCACCAGCACGCCGACCAGCGCGGACAGGCCGATCAGCCACGCCCCGCGCTCCATGATGGCGCGCTGGCTGGCGGCGATGAACGGATCGATGCTGCGGTTGGGCTGGGCCAGGCTGAGCACGCCGATGAGGGTGTGGCCATCGGCGGGGTCGTAGACCGGCGCGGCCACGTGCATCACCGTGTCGCCCTCGCCGCCGGGCACCTCCGGGCTGGAGCGCGCGCCGTACTCGCCGCGCAGCGTGCGGTAGACATCGTTCCAGCGCGAGTTGTCACGGCCGACGTCGCGGCCCAGCGAATCGTAGATGACGATGCCGCGCGCATTGGTGATGGTCACCCGGTAATCCAGCGAACGCTTCGGGAACCGCCAGACCATCGCCTTCAGGTCGCGCTGCCGGGCCTTGGCCAGGTTGCGGGTGAAGCTGCCACTGCCGATCGTGCCGGCCTTGACGTCGGCGGCGGCCATTTCGGCCAGCACGTTGGCCGCATCGACCAGGGTCGATTCCATCGCCTGGCGCACGCCCGGCTTCACCTCGTTGACGAACACCCGCATGACGAAGAACGCGGCGATGCCGGTGATCAGGAAGAAGCCCAGGAACAGCTTCAGTACCAGGCGCATGGCTCAGGTCTCCAGCGCGTAGCCCAGGCCACGATGGGTGCGGATCGGGTCGTCGCTGGCACCGGCCGCACGCAGCTTGGCGCGCAGGGTCTTGACGTGGGTATCGACAGTGCGGTCGGCACTGTCGGCGCTGCTGTCCCAGCCGCGGTCCATCAGCTGGGCGCGGCTGAGGATGGCGCCGGGGCGCTGCAGCAGCGCTTCCAGCAGGGCGTATTCGTAACGGGTCAGGTCCAGGGTGTGGCCCTGGTAGCGGATGCGGCGGCCCTCGCGGTCGATGGCAAAGGCACCATGCTCGCGCCAGCCGGGCTCGGGCTCGACCGCGGCCGCGACCGGGGCGGCCGGCGCCACCCGACGCAGCCGTGCGCGTACCCGGGCCACCAGCTCGCGCGGCGAGAAGGGCTTGGCCATGTAATCGTCGGCGCCCAGTTCCAGGCCCAGCACGCGGTCCAGCTCATCGTTGCGGGCGGTCAGGAAGATCACCGGTACCTGCGCCTGCGGCCCCGGCATCGCGCGCAGCCGGCGGCAGACCTCGAAGCCGCTGAGGTCGGGCAGGCCCACGTCCAGCACCACCACGTCCACATCGCCCTCCTGCAGGCGCTGCAGGGCCTGCCCGCCGAGCAGGCAGTGGCTGGCCGCGTAGCCTTCGCTGCGCAGGGCATACAGCACGGTTTCGGCGATGGCGGCTTCGTCCTCGACTACCAGGACCTGGGCAACGGGGGCTGTCATGGCGCGCAGCATAGCCGCTGCGGCCGCCGCCCCGTACACTGCCGCCCATGAACTATCGCCACGCCTTCCATGCCGGCAACCATGCCGATGTCCTCAAGCACATCGTGCAGCTGGCCCTGATCGACAGCTTCAAGCGCAAGGACAGCCCGTTCTTCGTGCTCGACACCCATGGCGGTGCCGGCCGTTACCTGCTGGCCAGCGAAGAGGGCCGCAAGACCCTGGAGGCCGAAGACGGCATCATGCGCCTGATGGCCCAGCCCAAGCTGCCGGAGGTCATCGAGCGCTACCTGAAGGCCGTGCAGGCCGACAACCCGGTGGGCGCGATGATCACCTACCCGGGCTCGCCGCTGCTGAGTGCCCAGGCCATGCGCGCGCAGGACCGGATGGCGGTCTGCGAGCTGCAGGACGACGAAGCGGCCCATCTGAAGGCGCTGTTTGCCCACGACAACCGCGTCGGCGTGCACCAGGGCGATGGCTACGCGCTGCTGCGTTCACAGCTGCCGCCGAAGGTCAACGGCAGCAAGATCGGCCGTGGCCTGGTGCTGATCGACCCGCCGTACGAGGCACAGGATGCCGAATACCAGGCCATCCTGGCCGCCCTGGCCGAGACCCTGGCGCGCTGGCCGCAGGCCACCTGCGCGGTCTGGTTCCCGATCAAGCAGCGCCGCACCATCCTGCATTTCCTGCGCAAGGCCGCCGCCCTGCCGGTGAAATCGGCCATGACCATCGAGTTCCTGGTGCGTCCGGACGATTCCCCGCTGCGCCTCAACGGCAGCGGCATGCTGCTGCTCAATGCCCCCTGGCAGTTCGACCGGGTGGTCGGCCCGGCCCTGCCGGCGCTGCGCCAGCACCTGGGCGAGCCGGGTGCCACCACCCGCCTGGATTGGCTGAAGGCTCCCGAATAGCCCACGCGCAAGCGACGATCGGGTGCCGGTCTGCCGTCTTCACGAGGCTGTACGCCCGTGAGCCTTTCGTTCACGGAATGCAGCCCCAGTGATGCCACAATCGATGGACCACCAAGGAATCACCCGGTATGGCCACTCGCAACCGCATGCCGCCCTGGCATGAGATCTTCAAGGCTCCCAGCGGCCACGAGCTGCTGATCCGCCCCATCCGCCCGGAAGACGGCGCGCCGCTGCAGGCCGCCTTCAGCCTCTTCGGGCCGGAAGAAATCCGTGACCGTTTCCTGCAGTCGGTGACCGAGCTTTCGGCGGACACCACCCAGCGCCTGACCCACCCCAACCCCAAGACCGAAATCACCCTGGTGGCCGCCGAATCGCTGCCTGCCGGTGAAGCGGTGGTTGGCGCGGTCGCGCGTGCCTCGATCATCCCGGGTACCCGTGAAGCCGAGTACGCGATCCTGATCAGCCGCTTCCTGATCGGCCAGGGCCTTGGCCGCCAGCTGATGCGCAAGCTGGTGAAGTGGGGCCGCGGCAAGTACCTGGACCGTCTGTATGGCGACGTGGCCGCCGAGAACGAGCCGATGAAGCAGCTGGCCGCCTCGCTGGGCTTCAAGCCGGTGCCGCACCCCAATGGCGCCGATGGCCTGGTGCGCATGGTGCTGGAACTGGACAATTAAGGTAGTGCCGGCCGCTGGCCGGCATTCCCCCGCATACGTGACGGCCGCAAGGTGCGCACACGGTCGCGACAAACCCTTCTGCTAAGATCGGCGGTCCATGTCGCGTACCTCATACCCCGCCCCGCCGTTGCCTCGCGCCGGCCAGCTCCGCGCCTGGTGGCGCGCCCCCGCCTCGCCGACCGCCCTGGCCTGGTACCTGGTCCAGGCCGCGCGCGCGCACGACGCGCCGCTGCTGGTGATCGCCCGTGACAACCACGGCGCCAACCAGCTCGAAGCCGACCTGCAGACCCTGATCGGCACCGAACCGGACCTGCCGGTGGTGGCGTTCCCCGATTGGGAAACGCTGCCCTACGACCGCTTCAGCCCGCACCCGGACATCATTTCGCAGCGCCTGGCCGCCCTGCACCGCTTGCCCACGCTCAAGCGTGGCCTGGTGGTGGTGCCGGTGCAGACGGTGCTGCAGCAGCTGGCCCCGCGCAGCTACGTCATCGGTGGCAGCTTCGACCTGAAGGTCGGCCAGCAACTGGACCTGGAAGCCGAGAAGCGCCGCCTGGAAAGCGCCGGCTATCGCAACGTGCCGCAGGTGATGGACCCGGGCGATTTCGCCGTGCGCGGTGGCCTGCTCGACGTGTTCCCGATGGGCGCCGACGAGCCGCTGCGGGTGGAACTGCTGGACGAGGACATCGATTCGATCCGCGCCTTCGATCCGGAAAGCCAGCGCTCGCTGGACAAGGTCGAGTCGGTGCACATGCTGCCCGGCCGCGAAGTGCCGATGGACGATGCCAGCATCGCCCGCGTGCTGGGCACGCTGCGCGAGCGCTTCGATGTCGACACCCGGCGCAGTTCGCTGTACCAGGATCTGAAATCCGGGCTGGCCCCAGCCGGCATCGAGTATTACCTGCCGCTGTTCTTCGACCGCACCGCCACCTTGTTCGACTATCTGCCCGCCGGCAGCCTGCCGGTGGTGTGCACCGGTGCGGATGAAGCGGCGGTTGCCTTCTGGGCGCAGACCGCTGACCGTTACGAACAGCGCCGCCACGATGTGGAACGGCCGCTGCTGCCTCCGTCGGCGCTGTACCTGTCGCCGGAACTGCTGCGCGAACGCTTGAACGATGCCGCACGCATCGAAGTCTGGGCGCCCGAGCACGCACGCATTGCCGATGCGCATGCGCTGGGTGACCAGCCGCTGCCGCCACTGCCGGTGGCCGCGCGCGACGCGCCCGCCGGAGATGCACTGAAGTCATTCCTCGGTCACTACCCGGGCCGGGTGCTGAGCGCCGCCGATTCACCGGGCCGACGCGAAGCCCTGCTGGAAGTGCTGCAGGCCGCCGAGCTGAAGCCACCGCTGGTGGCCGACCTGCCCAGCTTCCTCGCCGACGATGCGCGCTTCGCCATCACCGTGGCGCCGCTGGAAGACGGCTTCGCCCTGGATGAGCCGCGCATCGCGGTGCTCACCGAGCGCCAACTGTTCCCCGAGCGCGCCGGCAGCACCCGCCGCACGCGCCGTGCCGGCCGCGAGCCGGAAGCCATCATCCGCGACCTTGGCGAGCTGACCGAGGGCGCGCCGATCGTGCACGAAGACCATGGCGTCGGCCGCTACCGTGGCCTGATCGCGATGGACGTCGGCGGCATGCCGGGCGAGTTCCTGGAAATCGAATACGCCAAGGGCGACCGGCTGTACGTGCCGGTGGCCCAGCTGCACCTAATCAGCCGCTATTCCGGTGCATCGGCGGACACCGCGCCGCTGCATTCGCTGGGTGGCGAGCAGTGGACCAAGGCCAAGCGCAAGGCGGCCGAGAAGGTCCGCGACGTCGCCGCCGAACTGCTGGAGATCCAGGCGAAGCGCCAGGCCCGCGCGGGGCTCGCGATCGACATCGACCGCGGCATGTACGAACCCTTCGCCGCCACCTTCCCCTTCGAGGAGACGCCCGACCAGCACGCCGCCATCGAGGCCGTGCTGCGCGACCTGCAGTCCTCGCAGCCGATGGACCGCGTGGTCTGCGGAGACGTCGGCTTCGGCAAGACCGAGGTCGCGGTGCGCGCGGCCTTCGCCACCGCCGCGGCCGGCAAGCAGGTCGCGGTGCTGGTGCCGACCACGCTCCTGGCCGAGCAGCACTACGCCAACTTCCGCGACCGCTTCGCCGACTGGCCGATCCGGGTCGAGGTGCTGTCGCGCTTCAAGTCGACGAAGGAGATCAAGGCCGAGCTGGAGACGGTGGCCGAGGGCACCATCGACGTCATCGTCGGCACCCACCGCCTGCTGCAGAAGGACGTGCGCTTCAAGGATCTCGGCCTGGTGATCGTGGACGAGGAGCAGCGCTTCGGCGTGCGCCAGAAGGAGGCGCTGAAGGCGCTGCGCGCCAACGTGCACCTGCTCACGCTGACCGCCACCCCGATCCCGCGCACGCTCAACATGGCCATGGCCGGCCTGCGCGACCTGTCGATCATCGCCACACCGCCGGCCAACCGCCTCGCCGTGCAGACCTTCGTCGTGCCCTGGGACGACGCCCAGCTGCGCGAGGCCTTCGACCGCGAGCTCGCCCGCGGCGGCCAGCTGTTCTTCCTGCACAACGACGTCGAGTCGATCGGCCGCATGCAGCGCCAGCTGCAGGAACTGGTGCCCGAGGCGCGCATCGGCGTCGCCCACGGCCAGATGCCCGAGCGCGAGCTGGAGCGGGTGATGCTCGACTTCCAGAAGCAGCGCTTCAACGTCCTGCTGGCCTCGACCATCATCGAATCCGGCATCGACATCCCCAACGCCAACACCATCATCATCAACCGCGCCGACAGGTTCGGCCTGGCGCAGCTGCACCAGCTGCGCGGCCGCGTCGGCCGCTCGCACCATCGCGCCTATGCCTATCTGGTGATCCCGGACAAGCGCTCGATCACCGCGGACGCCCGCAAGCGCCTGGACGCGATCGCCTCGATGGACGAGCTCGGCGCCGGCTTCACGCTCGCCACCCACGACCTCGAGATCCGCGGCGCCGGCGAAC
>JAFAFD010000091.1 GCA_023423675.1 Pseudomonadota bacterium
GCCATGCCCGGCGGAACGGGCGACGCGTTACGGCGCGGCCTTGCGCACCGTCAGCGTCACGCTGGCTTCGCCACCGCCCTCCAGCTGCAGCTGCAACGGCACGACCTGCCCTTCCTTCAGCGCGCCCTTGCCCTCCATCAGCATCAGGTGCAGGCCACCGGGCTTGAGCTCGGCGCGCGCGCCCGGTGCCAGCGGCAGGCGCTCGACCGCACGCATGCGGCTGACCCCATCGACGATCGTGGTTTCGTGCAGCGACACGTCGCCGAAAATGGCGCTGCGTGCGCCGCTGATGGCCACCGCTTTGGCGCAACCGTTGCGGATCACCCCGTAGCCAGCGGTCATCGGCATGGCCGGGTTTGGCGGCAGGCGCGCCCAGCCCTGCTGCACGGTGACGCAGGCCGGCACGGCAGTCGCCGCCGATGCTGCGCCCGCATACAGCAGCAACAATACGCCAACGAATGGTTTGGTTATCATCGCCTCAGATTCCTGTCCGCAACGAGACCGCAGCATGACGACGCTCATCGAGGTGATCAACCATGGCCCCATCCGCGAACTGCGCCTGGCGCGGCCACCGGTCAACGCACTGGACACCGAACTGTGCCGGCAGCTGATCCACGCCATCGAGCTGGCCATGGCCGAGGACGCGCACGGCATCGTGCTGTCGGGCAGCGAGCGGGTCTTCACCGGTGGCATGGACGTGCCGCACCTGCTCTCCCACGGCGATGACAAGCACAAGCTGCTGGACAGCTGGAACGCCTTCTTCGGCGCGGTGCGCAGCGTGGCCGAGAGCCGCATCCCGGTGGTGGCGGCCATCACCGGCCATGCGCCGGCCGGCGGCTGCGTGCTGGCGCTGTGCTGCGACTACCGGGTGATGGCGCGCAGTGCCGACCCGGGCCGCCCCTATGCCATCGGCTTGAACGAGGTGCAGGTGGGCCTGGTGGCGCCGGAAGGCATCCAGCGCCTGCTGCGCCGCGCAGTGGGCGTGCACCGTTCCGGCATCCTGCTCACCACCGGCGCGCTGGTGCCGGCCGAACAGGCGCTGCAGATCGGCCTGGTCGATGAACTGGCCGACGGCGACCTGGTGGTGGCCCGCGCCATTGCCTGGCTGCAGAACCTGCTGAAGCAGCCGCGCCAGCCGATGCTGCTGACCCGCGCGGTGGCCCGTGCCGACCTGCAGGAAGCCCTGCACCCGGACCTGATCCAGCTGGACCGGTTCGTCGAGGCCTGGTTCGCGCCGGATGCGCAGAATGCCCTGCAGGCGCTGGTGGCGAGGCTGGGCAAGTAACCGCCGCGCCTCGCCTGGGGTCAGAGCCCTTTCGCTTTGCGAAAGGGATCCGACCCCTCGCTGGATCCCACCGCGCCTCCCCGGGGTCAGAGCCCTTTCGCAAAGCGAAAGGGATCCGACCCCTGACCGGTATAATCGAGCCTTCTTCACTGCTGTGGCCGCCCCCTTGAACGACACGCCCGAACCCGTCGTCTCCGAGCTGATCGACCTGCTCACCCTGGAGCGGCTGGAGGACAACCTGTTCCGCGGGCAGAGCCGCGACATCGGCACCAAGTACGTGTTCGGTGGCCAGGTGCTGGGCCAGGCGCTGGCCGCTGCACAGGCCACGGTCGACAACGGCCGCCACGTGCACTCGCTGCACGCGTATTTCCTGCGCGCCGGCAACATCGACCACCCCATCGTCTATGACGTGGACCGTACCCGTGATGGCGGCAGTTTCTCCGTGCGCCGGGTCACCGCGATCCAGCACGGCAAGGTGATCTTCTTCTGCGCGGCCTCGTTCCAGCAGGCCGAGACCGGTGCCCAGCACCAGCACAAGATGCCCGAGGTGCCGCAGCCGGAGGACATCGAACCGAACCGCCCGCTGCCGGCCGAGGTGCTGGAGCGGCTGCCGATCAAGGTGCAGCGCTGGCTCTCGCGCGGCGGCCCGTTCGAGTTCCGCCACGTCTATCCGCGCGACGAACTGAACCCGCCCAAGCGCCCGCCCTACCACCAGGTGTGGCTGCGCCTGAGCGAACCGGTCGGCGATGCGCCCGAGCTGCACCAGGCGCTGCTGGCCTACGCCTCCGATTTCCACCTGCTGGGCACGGCCACGTTCCCGCACGGCATCAGCTACTACCATCCGCACGTGCAGATGGCCTCGCTAGACCACGCGATCTGGTTCCACCGCCCGTTCCGTGCCGACGACTGGCTGCTGTATTCGCTGGACAGCCCCAGCGCGCAGGATTCGCGCGGCCTGGCCCGCGGCCAGTTCTTCACCCGTGATGGCGTGCTGGTGGCCAGCACCGCCCAGGAAGGCCTGATCCGCGTGGTACCGGACCAGGATGCCGCGGCCGCCGTGCCGGCCAAGGAGTAAGCAATGCGCCAGATTTTCAGCAGCCAGCGCGTGGAAACCGTCGAGGGCGTGGCCGAGCTGCTGCGCAGCCACGACATCGAAGTGAAGGTGACCAACGGCCGCTCGTACAAGACCCGTCGCCGTGGCCAGTTCAGCTATACCGACCTGGGCAACAGCCAGGGCTACCCGGCGGTGTGGATCGTGCGTGCCGACGACCAGCCGCGTGCACGCGAGATCCTGCGTGACGCACGCCTGCTCGACACCACCCGCCGCGACCACCCGACCGCCGAATTCGCCTTCCGCGATACCGCCGAGACCACCGGCAGTGGCCGCGGCTGGGCCTGGCGCATCCGCATCGCCCTGCTGGTGCTGATCGCCGGCCTGGCGCTGGTTATCGGACTGCGCCACCGCGGCGCCCCGGCTCCCGCCGCACCGGCCCCTGCCCCGCAGGCCCAGCCGCAGCAGGCGCAGCCGGCCCCGCAGGCGCCGCCGGAAGAGGAAGAAGTCCGGGTCCGCATCCAGCCGTCGACGTAACGGCCGGCGCAAAAAAAGGGGACGGAGGGCCGTCTTGGGACACAATCCCAGCAGGAGCTGCCGCCATGACGACTTTCGCTGCAACGATCGACGAGACGCTGGAACGCGAGCTGCCGGCGGCCAGCACTGGCTGCCAGCACGCCTATGGGCGCATCGTGCTGGCCTGCCAGAACACGGTCACCGCCATCGCCCTGGCCATCACCCGCGACCGCCAGGCCAGCGAGGACATCGCCCAGGAGGCCTTCGTCAAAGGCTGGCAGCAGCTGCACCAGCTGCGCAGCTCGACCAGCTTCCTGCCGTGGCTGCGGCAGATCACCCGCAACCTGGCGCGCGACCATCTGCGCGCGGCGGCGCATCGCGCGAACCCGGCCGGCGACATCGACGCGCTGATCGCGGCCGTCGCCG
>JAFAFD010000108.1 GCA_023423675.1 Pseudomonadota bacterium
ATCCAGCGGTTGGCGAGGCCGGCGATGCACAGCAGGGCGATGACGGCGATGACGCCGCTCGCCAGCGGCGATGCGCGGCCCACCCACGCCGCGTAGGCGAGCATCAACGCCAGCACCACGCCGTAGAGCAGCGGGCGTTCGTGCTTCGACGAAGCATCCACCGTGCCCCAGTGGCCGGCGCGGTGCCGCTGCCACACGAAGGCCCAGACCACCGCGACCAAGACCGCCATGCCGAGCGCGATGCGCGGCAGCGAGGCGGGATCGAGCCGCCATGCGGCCAGCAATGTCAGCGCGGTGAACACCGCGAACGGATGCAGCGCGATGGAAACGGCCCGCGCGAATCGGAACGCGCCCGAGCCGACGGCCGGAACCGGATGGCTCACGCCTGGGCCAGCGCGTCGGCCAGGCGCTCGACCGCGATCACTTCCATGCCCTTCACCGTGCCGCCCTTGGGGGCGTTGGCCTTGGGCACGATGGCGCGCTTGAATCCGTGGGTCGCCGCTTCGCGCAGGCGGTCCTCGCCATTGGGCACCGGGCGGATCTCGCCGGACAGGCCGACCTCGCCGAAGGCAATCGTCTTTTCCGCCAGCGGCCGGTCCTGCAGCGACGACAGCACGGCCAGCAGCACCGGCAGATCGGCGGCGGTCTCCTGCACGCGGATGCCACCTACGACATTGACGAACACGTCCTGGTCGCCCACCAGCACGCCACCATGACGGTGCAGCACCGCCAGCAGCATGGCCAGGCGGTTCTGCTCCAGGCCAACGGCGACACGGCGCGGGTTGGACAGCGGCGAGGCATCGACCAGCGCCTGCACTTCCACCAGCAGCGGCCGGGTGCCCTCGCGGGTGACCATCACGCAGCTGCCCGGCTGATGGGTGCTGGCACCGGACAGGAAAATGGCCGACGGGTTGGACACTTCCTTCAGGCCCTTGTCGCCCATGGCGAACACGCCCAACTCGTTGACCGCGCCGAAGCGGTTCTTGAACGCGCGCAGCAGGCGGAAGCGGCTGCCGCTCTCGCCTTCGAAATAGAGCACGGCGTCGACCATGTGTTCGAGCACGCGCGGGCCGGCGATGCCGCCCTCCTTGGTCACGTGGCCGACCAGGAACACGGCGGTGCCGGTTTCCTTGGCAAAGCGCACCAGCCGCGCGGCGCTCTCGCGCACCTGGCTCACCGAGCCGGGCGCCGCAGTCAGCGTTTCGGTCCACAGGGTCTGCACCGAGTCGGCCACGATCAGCCGCGGGCCGGCCTTGGCCGCGTGCTGCAGGATCGACTCGACGCCGGTCTCGGCCAGCGCGTTGACCCCGTCCAGCGGCAGTTCCAGCCGGTGCGCGCGGCCGGCCACCTGGGCCAGCGACTCTTCGCCGGTTACATAAAGGACCGGCAGCACCGCCGCCATCTTCGCCACCGCCTGCAGCAGCAGGGTGGACTTGCCGATGCCCGGGTCGCCGCCGACCAGCACCACCGCGCCTTCCACCAGACCGCCGCCCAGCACGCGGTCGAACTCACCGATGCCGGTACTGACCCGGCGATGCTCGGTCTGCTCGACGTCCTTCAGGGCGGTGATCTTCGGCGGGTCGATCTTGCCGGCCCAGCCGGCCCGGCGCGAGGCAGGCGCCTTGGCCGCTGCCGCGCTCTCCAGCACGATTTCCGACAAGGAGTTCCAGGCGTTGCACTCGGTGCACTGCCCCTGCCACTTGCTGTACTCGGCGCCGCATTCGTTGCAGACATAGGCAGTGAGGCGGGCTTTGGCCATGGGGCAGGACTTCGGTGCGGGGAGGTGAAGGAGGATAGCCGAGCCCAGTCGCAGGCGCTGCGACCCCCAGCATGAGGGCGGCCCGGTCATGACATCTCCTAATATGAGATGAACATCACACTTTGGTGCACTAAAGTGCAGCACCGCGCGGCCGCTATAGTCCGCGCCTCCGTGCCCCCTACTCCGCCCCCGAAGGACGTTCAATGACTGGCACCTACAGCCAGAGTCTGGTTGTTTTCTCGCTGCTGGTCGCCATCCTGGCGTCCTATACCGCACTGGACATGGCCGGCCGCCTGGCCACGACCGAAGGCCGGGTGGCGCGCTGGTGGCTGACCGGCGGTGCCACGGCCATGGGCCTGGGCATCTGGTCGATGCACTTCGTGGGCATGCTGGCGTTCAACCTGCCGATCCCGATCGGCTACGACCTGGCCATCACCCTGTACTCGCTGGCGGTGTCGGTCGGCGCGTCGGCTTACGCGCTGTGGCTGGTCTCGCGCCCGCAGCTGCCCCGCCGCCGCCTGCTGGCCGGTGCGGTGCTGATGGGGCTGGGCATCGCCACCATGCACTATCTGGGCATGACCGCGATGCGCATGCAGCCGGGCATCGATTACGACCCGCTGTGGTTCATCGCTTCCATCCTGATCGCCATCGGTGCGGCGGGTGCCGCGCTGTGGATCGCCTTCCGCCTGCGCAAGGAAGGTGAGCGCACCCTGCGCCTGCGCCTGCTGGCCTCGCTGGTGATGGGCCTGGCCATCGTCGGCATGCACTACACCGGCATGGCCGCCGCCCGTTTCCCCGATGGCAGCATCTGCGGCGCAGTGATCGACGGCGGCATCGACAGCCGCTGGCTGGCGGTGCTGGTCATCGTCACCACCCTGGGCACCATCGGCATCGCCCTGGTCGCGTCGCTGTTCGACCGCCAGATGCACGAGCGCACCGGCCTGCTGGCCGAATCGCTGGAAAAGGCCAACGACAAGCTGCTGCAGGCCGCCCTGCACGACCCGCTGACCCAGCTGCCGAACCGCATGCTGCTGCAGGATCGCATCGAACAGTCCATCGAGAAGGCGCGCCGCCGCAACCACGGTCTTGCCGTGATGTTCTGCGATCTGGACGGCTTCAAGGCGGTCAACGATGCCTATGGCCACCAGCTGGGCGATCGCTTGCTGGTGCGCATGAGCGAGCGGGTCAGCCGCCTGCTGCGCCCGCAGGATACCCTTGCGCGATTGGGCGGCGACGAGTTCGTGGTCGTGCTGGCCATCGACGCACCGGACGATGCGGTGGTGGTGGCCGAGCGCATCGTGGCGGCCATGGCCGAGCCGTTCCTGATCGACGCCGCCGAACTGCAGGTCAGCGCCAGCCTCGGCATTGCCCTGTACCCGGACGACGGCGCCACCGAGCGCGAACTGATGGCGCACGCCGACGCGGCGATGTACCACACCAAGGACGGCGGCCGGAATGGCTATACGTTCTTTACCCCGTCGATGCAGGTCAGCGCCAACCGCCAGCTGCGGCTGCTGCAGGACCTGCGCCGCGCCGCTGATCGTGGCGAACTGCGCCTGCATTACCAGCCCAAGTTCGTCGCCGCCGGCACGCCCGCGGTGGGCGCGGAGGCCCTGCTGCGCTGGGAGCACCCGGAGCTGGGCATGCTCGCCCCGGATGTGTTCATCCCCATCGCCGAGCGCAGCGGGCTGATCCTGCCGATCGGCGACTGGGTGCTGGACCAGGCCTGCGCGCAGCTGCGTGCCTGGCACGATTCGGGCCACCCGGAATGGACGATGGCGGTGAACCTGTCGCCGCTGCAGTTCTCCTCGCCGTCGCTGGTGGACAACGTGCGCGACGTGCTGGCCCGCCATGCGATCGCGCCGGAACGGCTGACCCTGGAGATCACCGAAACCACCGCGATGAAGGACGTGGAAGCCAGCCTGGCCATCCTCAACGACCTGACCGCGATGGGCGTGCACATCTCCATCGATGATTTCGGTACGGGCTATTCCAGCCTGCTGTACCTGAAGCGCATGCCGGCCACCGAGCTGAAGATCGACCGCGCGTTCGTGCGCGACCTGGAGCAGAACGCCGAAGACGCGGCCATCGTGTCGTCGATCGTGGCGCTGGGGCGGTCGCTGCAGCTGCAGGTGGTGGCAGAAGGCGTGGAAACGCGCGAGCAGCAGGAGTACCTGAGCGGGCTGGGCTGCGACCAGTTGCAGGGGTACCACCTGGGCCGGCCGATGGACCCGGACGAATTCCTGCGCAAGGTGGGGTAAGCGGGCGGTTCATCCACGCATGGTGTGGATCTACCGGTAGTAGATGGCAGGGGTCGGATCCCTTTCCGCAGGAAAGGGCTCTGACCCCTGATGCATCCACGCATGGCGTGAATCTACCGTCGCCGGGGCCGGGCGCCGCCGCCAC
>JAFAFD010000113.1 GCA_023423675.1 Pseudomonadota bacterium
CACCCACACCGCCCCGCCATCCCACGGAATGCAGGCTTTTGCCGTTGACGTTGACGTTGCCTCTGCGGGTGCAGGGCGCAGCCCTGCCGGAAAACCCACTCAGAATCTGAACAGCACCGTCGCCGCATGCAGCAGCACCCCGATCAACCCACCCACCAGCGTGCCGTTGAACCGGATGAACTGCAGGTCGCGGCCCACGCTCAGTTCCAGCTGCTCGACCAGGTGCCGCTCGTCCCAGCCCTTCACCGTCTGCGCGATGTGCGTGGTCACCCCCTCGCGCAGGCGCTCGGTCAACCGCTGCGCACCCTCCAGCAGATGCTGGTTGAGCGCATCGCGCAGCGCCGGATCGGCCTGCAGCGTCGCACCCAGCGATGCCAGGCTGCGCTGCAGGTGGCCGACCAGCGCCGAATCCTCGCGCTGCAGGTCCGCGCGCAGGCTGGCGTGGATGCGCGCCCACAGCCCCTGCACATACTCCTGCAGGGCCGGGTGGTCGATCATTTCCTGCTTCAGCTGTTCGATGCGCTCGGCCAGCGCCGGGTCTTCGCGCAGGCGCTGCACGTAGTTGCCCAGCCAGGTCTCGTAGTCCTGCCGCAACGGATGCTGCGGCTCGGCCAGGACCTGCTGCAGCTCCTCCAGCACCGCACGCGCCAAACGCTCGGCCAGGCTGTCACCGATCTCGTCGATCGGCTTGATCCAGTTCACCGTGTTCGACAGCGTCGGCCACTCGCGCTGGATGTAGCGCACGATCAGCTGCGAGGCGCGCTCCTTCACTTCCGGTTGTTCCAGCCAGCGGCCGAGCCGCTGCAGGCCCTCGTCCAGCACGCGCTGGTGGCGGCCATCGGCGGTCAGCAGGGCCAGCAGCTCGCCGGCGGTCGACGCTGCGTTCCACTGCCGCAGCTGTTGCACGACGAAGCTGTGCAGCTGCCGGCGCACGGCGCCTTCGTCGAAGAAATCCAGGGCCTGCAGCGCCCAGCCACGGGCCATGTTGGCCAGCATCCGCGAACGCGCCGGATCGGCCAGCCAGCTGCCAAGGCGGCTGGCGGGGTCGAACACCTGCAGCTTGGCCAGCAGCACGCCCGGTTCCAGGAACTGGTCGCGCACGAACAGCGCCAGGCTGTCGCCGATGCGTTCCTTGCTGCGCGGGATGATCGCCGTGTGCGGAATGGGCAGGCCCATCGGCCGCCGGAACAGCGCGACCACCGCGAACCAGTCGGCCAGCGCGCCGACGGCGGCAGCCTCGCAGAAGGCCGACACCCAGGCCCAGCCACCACGCTCGCCCTGCCAGTGGCTGACCGCGAACCCGGCCAGCATCAACAGCAGCAGGCCCAGGGCGATGGCTTTCAGGCGTCGCAGCTGTGCGCGGCGCGGATCGATGGCAGACGTCATGGGGGGAGTCTACCTGCCGCACGGTGACGCTGATCTGTAGAGCCGAGCCCACGCTCGGCTGCCGTGCACCGCGGTAAAAGCAGCCGAGCGTGGGCTCGGCTCTACAGATCGGTAGCGCCGGGCCATGCCCGGCGGCGCGGTTACAGCGCCTCGAGCTGCTTCCGCAGCGCGGCCAGCTGCGCGCGCAGCGTGTCGTTCTCGCGGGTCAGGGCGACCACGCGACGACGCAGCGCCGGGGCGTCCTCGCCCAGCTGCTCCAGTGCGGACAGCACTTCGGCATCGCGGCTGGCGACCTCATCCTCGCTCGGCTCCTCGAAATCCATCTCGGCCGCTTCAGGCTTCGGTGCGCGCGGCTTGCGCTTGGATTCGCGCACGCGCTTGGCTGCCTGCTTCAGCTCGTCCTTGCCACCGGCGGCGGCCGCGCGCTGCTCCTCTTCCGGCAGGTCGGCCACGGCCGCAGCCGCGCTGATCGAGATCACGCCGGCCTTCACCGCTTCCACCACCTCGGCCGCGGCCTGGGCGTGGATGCGCTCGATCATGCCGACCTGGCTGGTGCTCAGCTTGGCTTCGCGGGCCAGTTCGGCACGGCTGACCTTCGGTGCGGGCTCCCACGGCGGGCTGTCTTCGCCTGCGTCGTCGGCCGGTTCGGCGGTGCCGTCGCTCTCGCGCTGCAGCTGCGCCTGTTCCACCTGCTTGCGGGCGGACAGGATGTCGCGCTTGCGCAGGGCCAGCACGCCGCGCTGGAAATCGGACACGCTGCGGCGGCCCAGGTGCTGCTCGATCATCCACAGGTGCACGTCTTCCATGCTCTGGAAGCGGGTGTTCTGCACGGTGTTGAACGGCAGGCCGTGCTTCTGGCAGATGCCGAAGCGGTTGTGGCCGTCCACCAGCACATCACCCCACAGCACCAGCGCGTCGCGGCAGCCCTCGGCCAGGATGCTGCGCTCCAGCGCGTCATGTTCGTCCGCGGTCAGCGGGTCGATGTAGGCCTTCAGTTCTTCTTTGACGACGATGTCCATGGGCACGGCAACAGTCAGGAGCGGAACCGACCATTGTACCCGCTCGCCGGCGCCGGCCCGGGCTCAGGCGGTGGCCCGGATCATCTCGCCCAGGGTGCCGGTGATCTGGTCGATCTGCGCCTTGTCCACGATCAGCGGCGGCGACAGGGCGATGATGTCGCCGGTGCAGCGCACCAGCAGGCGGCCATCGTGGAAGCAGCGCCGGTACACCTCGTAGCCGCGGGCGCCGGCGGCATCGCGGCGTGGCGCCAGCTCGACCGCGCCGACCAGGCCGAAGTTGCGGATGTCCACCACGTTCGGCAGGCCCTGCAGGGCATGCAGGCGCTCCTGCCAGTATTCGCCCAGCTCGATGGCGCGCTCGAACAGGCGCTCCTCGGCGTGGATGTCCAGCGTGGCCAAGGCGGCCGCGCAGGCCAGCGGGTGGCCCGAATAGGTATAGCCATGGAACAGCTCGATGGCCTGCGCCGGGCCCTGCATGAAGCTGGCATGCACCGCTTCGCCGACCAGCACGCCGCCCAGCGGCACCGCGCCGTTGCTGACGCCCTTGGCGAAGGTCAGCAGGTCCGGGGTGATCCCGAAGCGCTGCGCGGCGAAGGGCATGCCGACCCGGCCGAAGCCGGTGATGACCTCGTCGAACACCAGCAGGATGCCGTGCTGGTCGCAGATCTCGCGCAGCCGCTGCAGGTAGCCGGGGGAGGGCAGGATCACCCCCGCCGAGCCAGCCACGGGCTCGACGAACACGGCGGCGATCGTGGACGCATCGTGCAGCGCGATCAGGCGTTCCAGATCGTCGGCCAGTTCGGCGCCGTGGCGCGGCAGTCCCTTGCTGAACGCGTTGCGCTCCAGGTCCAGGGTGTGGCGCAGATAGTCGACGCCGCCCAGCTGCAGGCCGAACTGCCGGCGGTTGTTGGGCAGGCCGCCCAGTGCCATGCCGCCGAAGCCGACCCCGTGGTAGGCCTTTTCGCGGCTGATGAAGCGGGTGCGCTGGCCCTCGCCACGCAGGCGATGGTGGGCCAGCACGATTTTCATCGCGGTATCCACCGCCTCCGAGCCGGAGCTGGTGAAGAACACATGGTTGAGCCCGGCCGGTGCCAGCGCGGCCAGCCGCTGGGCCAGGGCAAACGCGGGCGGCGATCCCATCTGGAAGGCCGGCGAGTAATCGAGGGTGGCCGCCTGTTCGGCGATGGCCTGGACGATGCGCGGACGCGCGTGGCCGGCGTTGCAGCACCACAGACCGGCGGCGCCGTCGAGGATGCTGCGCCCGTCGATGTCCTCGTAGTGCATGCCCTCGGCACGCACCAGCATGCGCGGCGCGCCCTTGAACTGGCGGTTGGCGGTGAACGGCATCCAGTACGCATCCAGCGATTCGGGGCGCTGGGTGGCCAGTGCGTGCGGGTCGATCGCGGGGTTCTTCATGCCGCCTCCGTCGGGTCCGATG
>JAFAFD010000128.1 GCA_023423675.1 Pseudomonadota bacterium
GGCTCCGCTGCTGCACACGGTGCTGCAGACCGATCCACGCTGGCTGCGCGGGCAGATCGATGCCATCGATGACGACGAGCACGTGATGCTGTCGGCCGACGACAACACCCATCTGGCCATCAAGGCCGCGCGCCTGAAGCCGGTCATCGCCTTGCTCGCCGATCTGTTCAGCCAACGCGGCGCGCCCTTGCGCGTATCGTCGCGTGACCGTGGCCGCCTGCGCGCCCTGCAGGACGACGCTCGCCTGCAGTTCAAGGGCAACCAGGACACCCGTGCGCTGGTGCAGCGCCTGCTGCAGACCCCCGCACTCGAAGAGATCGCTCCCCCGGCCGGCCTGGCTGCCTCCCTGCGTCACTACCAGCTGCAGGGCCTGGCCTGGCTGCAGTACCTGCGGCAGCAGGACCTCGGCGGCGTGCTGGCCGATGACATGGGCCTGGGCAAGACACTGCAGACCCTGGCCCACATCCTGCTGGAAAAGGAACAGGGCCGGCTGCAGCAGCCGGCCCTGGTGGTGGTGCCCACCTCGCTGCTGCATAACTGGACCAGTGAAGCGGCCCGCTTCACCCCCGACCTGCGCGTGCTGGCACTGCATGGCGCCGACCGCGCCACCCACTTCGATCGCATCGGCGAACACGATCTGGTGCTGACCACCTACCCGCTGGTGTGGCGCGATGAAGAGGCGCTGCTGGCCCACGACTATCACCTGCTGATCCTCGACGAGGCACAGCAGGTCAAGAACGCAAAATCGAAGGCGGCTATCGCCCTGCGCACGCTGCACGCGCGCCATCGCCTGTGCCTGACCGGTACGCCGCTGGAAAACCACCTGGGCGAGCTGTGGGCACAGTTCGATTTCCTGCTGCCCGGCCTGCTGGGCAACGAGAAGCAGTTCAACCAGCATTGGCGCCATCCCATCGAGCGCGGCAGCGACCCGCAGCGGGCGCACCTGCTCGCCCAGCGCCTGCGCCCGTTCATGCTGCGCCGGCGCAAGGACCAGGTGGCGGCCGAGCTGCCACCGAAGACCGAGATCACCCGCACGGTGGCTCTGGAAGGCGCACAGCGCGATCTGTACGAAACCGTGCGTGCATCGATGGAAGCCAAGGTGCGCGAAGCCGTGGCCGCGCAGGGCCTGGGCCGCAGCCATATCCTGGTGCTGGACGCCCTGCTGAAGCTGCGCCAAGTCTGCTGCGACCCACGACTGCTGCCCGGTGAAACCGGCAAGCGCAGCGCGCCGTCGGCCAAGCTGGAGCTGCTGCGCGACATGCTGCCGGAGATGGTGGAGGAAGGCCGGCGCATCCTGCTGTTCTCGCAGTTCACCAGCATGCTGGCGCTGATCGCACAGGCACTGGATGAGATGGGGCTGGCCCATGTGCAGCTGACCGGCGGTACCCAGGACCGGGCCACGCCCGTGCAGCGCTTCATGCAGGGCGAGGTGCCGATCTTCCTGATCAGCCTGAAGGCCGGTGGCGTCGGCCTGAACCTGACCGCCGCAGATACCGTCATCCACTTCGATCCGTGGTGGAACCCGGCCGCCGAGCGGCAGGCGACCGATCGCGCCCACCGTATCGGCCAGCAGCAGCCGGTATTCGTGTACCGCCTGATCGCTGCCGGCAGCATCGAAGAACGTATCGCCGAACTGCAGCAGCGCAAGGCGGCGCTGGCCGAGTCCATCCTCGAAGGGGGCGGTGCCAGCGGCCCTCGCTTCAACGACGAGGACCTGGAGGCGCTGCTGGCGCCGCTGCCCGGGGTGGTGCCGAAGGGCAAGCGGGGGCGGCCGCCGCGCGTCTGAGGCGCCGGCCGGTCAGGTGCCATTGCGGCATGAAAACGATTCCCATACAAGGCTGGCGCTACAATCGCTGGCTGTGCCCACAATGGAACTGAGCGATGCCCCTGCCCGCCTTCAAGGCCTATGACATCCGCGGCCGCGTGCCGGAAGAACTGAACGAAGACCTCGCCCGCCGCATCGGCGCGGCCCTGGACGCTCAGCTCGCTCCGGGCCCAGTAGTACTGGGGCATGACGTCCGCCTGACCAGCCCCGCCCTGCAGGATGCGCTCGCCGCCGGCCTGCGCGGCGTCGGCCGCGAGGTGATCGACATCGGCCTGTGCGGCACCGAAGAAGTCTATTTCCAGACCGACTACCTCGGTGCCGCCGGTGGCGTGATGGTCACCGCCAGCCACAACCCGATGGACTACAACGGGATGAAGCTGGTCAAGGAAAACGCTCGACCGATCAGCTCCGATACCGGCCTGTTCGCGATCTCCGACGCCGTGGCCGCCGATAGCGCCGCGCCGCAGCCGGCGAGTGCAACGCAGACCGCCCGTCACGACAAGGGCGCCTACATCGACCACCTGCTGAGCTACGTCGATGCCAGCAAGCTCAAGCCGCTGAAGCTGGTGGTCAACGCCGGCAACGGCGGTGCCGGTGCCATCGTCGACCTGCTCGCGCCGCATCTGCCGCTGGAGTTCATCCGCATCTGCCATGAACCTGATGGCAACTTCCCCAACGGCATCCCCAACCCGCTGCTGCCGGAAAACCGCGCCGCCAC
>JAFAFD010000437.1 GCA_023423675.1 Pseudomonadota bacterium
TGTGGTGACGGCAAGGAAGTTCGATGGCACGGGCTCCGTTGCCCCTCACCCCACCCCCTCTCCCGCAGGGAGAGGGGTTCCCAATGCAGGGAGAGGGCTCAAGATGGTCAGCCGCCCAGGCGCAGCAGCTGGTTCGACGACTGCGCCATCTCGTCGCCGCTGCGGATCACCTTCACCTGCATCTCGAACTGGCGCTGCAACTGGATCATCTGCACCAGCGCACCGGCCGCATCCACGTTGCTGCCCTCCAGCACGCCCATCGTCAGACTGTTGCCGTTGGCCACCGGCAACGCCGGCGCCTGCGGATCCGATGGACGCATCAGCCCATCGCCGCCGCGCGCGAGCTGCGACTGCGCCGCTTCCACGATGCGCATGCGGCCGACCACGGCCATCGTCTGCAGACCTTCGCCCTGCGGGATGATCGAGACCGTACCGTCGGCGCCGATGTCGATCGACTGCGCCGGCGGCACCGCGATCGGATTGCCGTTGTCGTCCAGCACCGCGCGGCCACCGGCAGTGACCAGCTGTCCGTTCGGCGTGACGCTGAGCTCGCCGTTGCGCGTGTAGGCCGTGCCGCCGTCGGCGGCCTGCACGGCCATCCACCGGTTCGGCTGCAGCGAAATGTCGAGCGAACGGCCGGTGACCATCTGCGAACCGGTACGTCCGTCGAAACCGGGATCGATCAGCACCGCGTCCACGCGCGAGGGAAACCCCTGGCCCTGGATCTTGAACGCCTCGGTGCCGGCCAGCGCGGCCTTGAACCCCTTGGTGTCCACGTTGGCCAGGTTGTGCGACACGGTGCCCTGCGCCTGCAGCGAAGCGCGGGCGCCGGTCATCGCGACGTAAAGGGCTTTGTCCATGGGGAAAGGCCAGAAGTGGGTGGGGAGGAGTGAGAAGTGAGGAAAAGCCGGGGGAGTGCGTTCAGCGAGTGCAGAGTGCTTCACTCACTTCTCACTCCTCTCCGCTCACTCCTCGCTTCACCTGATGTTGATGACCGCCTGGGTGATCTGGTCCTGCGTGGACAGGGCCTGCGAGTTGGCCTGGAAGTTGCGCTGCGCCACGATCATGTTGACCAGCTGCTCGGTCAGGTCGACGGTCGAGGCTTCCAGCGCGCCGGAGGCCACCTGGCCGAAGTCCGACGTGCCGGGCGCGCCGATGCGCGGCTCGCCCGAGGCGTAGCTGTGCGTCCAGGTGTTGTTGCCCTGCGACACCAGGCCCTGCGGGTTGCTGAAGTTCGCCAGCGCCACCTGGCCCAGCGCCTGGTCCTCGCCGTTCGAGTAGCGCGCGTAGACCACGCCCGTCTCGGACACGCTGAACTCGTTGAGCTTGCCGGTGGCGTAGCCGTCCTGGTTCTGGATGCGCTTGGAGAACTGTTCGCCGTACTGGGTGGTGCCGCTGATGTTCATCGTCATGTTCAGCACGCCGGCACCGGTGCTGGGCGTGAACGGCGCCAGCGCGATCTGGCCGTTGGCCGGCGCGGTCAGGGTGCCGTTGTTGTCGAACTGCACCGTGGTCGGCGCGCCCATCGTGGCGCCGTCCACGTAGGTGTGCATCTGCCACTCGTTCGGGTTCGGCGTCTTCACGTAGTAGACGGTCTGCTGGTGGGCCACGCCCAGCGAGTCGTACACGGTGACCGAGGTGGTTTCGTTGTAGCTGGCGCTGTCGGTCGGCGAGAACGGCGTGATGGTCGGCTGCGCGGCGTTGCCGGGCAGGGTGACGCCCAGCTCGACGTTGGTGGTCGGCGACGGCGGGCTGTCGGTGGTCAGCAGGCGCAGGTCGGTCATGTTGCCGGTGTCGAAGCCGACACCGTCGGCGCGCGGCGGGAACACCTGCAGGCGGTAGCCTTCGGGCGTGGTCACGTAGCCGTTCGGGTCGCGCTGGAAGTTGCCCGCGCGCGTGTAGACGTTGGTGCCGTTGTTGTTGACCGTGAAGAAGCCTTCCTTGTCGATGGCCATGTCCAGGTAGCGGCCGGTCTGGTTGATGTCGCCCTGCGAGAACTGCTGGGCCACGTTGGTCAGGCGCACGCCGGCGCCGATGCCGTTGCGCATCAGACCGTAGCCGGTGGACGAGAACACCTCGGCGAACTCCGCGCGCGACTCCTTGAAGCCGGTGGTGTTGACGTTGGCGATGTTGTGCGAGGTGACGTTGAGGTCGGCGTTGGCCGCCCTCATGCCGGACAGGGAACTGTTGAATGCCATGGAAAACTCCTTGCGGGATGCGGTGGGAGCGTGGGTGTCAGGACGCCGACTTGCCGATGCGCAGCACGTAGTCGAGCGGGGCGGTGCCCAGGCCGGGCAGGTTGAGGTACAGGCCGTCGGAGCCGATGGTCACGCTGTCCACGGTGGCGTCGACGTAGGTGTTGAGCGCCGTGGCGGTGCCGTCGGCCGCGGTGTGGGTGGCCTTGATCGAATACTTGCCGGCCTCGGCGCGTTCGCCGTTGGCCTTCAGGCCGTCCCACGCGAACGCGGTCTCGCCCTTGCCGGTGGCGTCCACGTCGACGGTGTCGACGACGATGCCGCTGGCATCCTTGATCTCGAAGGTCACCTTGCCGGCGCCCGGCGACATCACCAGGCCGCTGGCATTGCCGGAGGCGGGCAGGGCGATGGATTCGGACGGCACCACCACCGAATGCCCGACCAGCGCGGCGCCCTTCAGCACCTGGTCGCCGGTCAAGGCGGCGGTGAAGCCGTTGACCGTGCCGTTGAGGTCGGCGATGCCCTGCACGGTGGAGAACTGCGCCAGCTGGGCGACGAATTCGCTGTTGGACAGCGGTTTCAGCGGGTCCTGGTTGCTCAGCTGCTCGGTCATCAGCCGCATGAAGTCGGCCTGGCCGAGCGTGTCCGCCTTCTTCGCGGCGGTCGCCGTGCCGGTGGTGCTGGTGTTGAGGGCGGCGAACGGATCGCCGTTGACGGTTGTCATGTGCGTGCTCGGTCAGGGGCGGGCGCGTCAGCGGCCCATCGTCAGGGTGGCCAGGGCGAGTTCCTTGGCGGTGTTCAGCACTTCCACGCCGGCCTGGTAGCCGCGCGAGGCGGAAATCAGGTTGACCATCTGCGCGACCGGATCCACGTCCGGCGCGTAGACATAGCCGTCGCCGTCGGCCATCGGATGGCCCGGTTCGTAGCGCTTGATCGGTGGCGCCTCGCTCTGGGTGATTTCCTTCACCTGCACCGAGGTCAGCGAGCCGTCGTGGCCCATCGGCCGCGCCTGGAAGACCGGCTCGATCGGCTTGTACACCGCGTCCGGCGAGGAGGCGATGGAATCGGCATTGGACAGGTTGCTGGCGATGGTGTTCAGGCGCACGGACTGCGCCTGCAGCGCGGAACCGGCGACGTCGAAGATGGGCAGGTTGCTCATGGCGTCGCTCCTTACTGGCCGGTGATCGCGGTGAGCATGGTGCGCACCTTGGACTCGATGAAGCTGAGCGAGGCGCGGTATTCCAGCGCCGCACGGCCGTAGGCGGCGCGTTCGGTATCGGCATCGACGGTATTGCCGTCCAGGCTGGGCTGCACGCCGTCGCGCTCGAAGACGCGCGGCGAGGCGTTCAGCAGGGTCAGGTGCAGTTCGTTGGTGCTCTTGAGCGGCGCGGCCTGGGCGGCGGCGTTCTCCAGCGCGGCCTGGAAGTCCAGGTCCTTGGCCTTGAAGTTCGGCGTGTCGGCGTTGGTCAGGTTGCTGGCGATCAGCTGCATGCGCTGCTCGCGCAGCGGCAGCGCGGCGGCGTGGACACCGAGGTAGTTGGAGATGGGATTGGACATGGCACCGCTCCGGCAGACCGTTGCCGGGGCAGCTGCAAGCCGTGTGCCAGAACGCGTGTCTTTGCCTCCCGGCGTGGGGTCCCAGGGCCTCGTCATCCCAGCGAACGCTGGGATCCATCTTGATCCTGCTTTCCGCTTCTCACCGTGGGAGCGGGAAAAGCAGAGGGGTCCCAGCG
>JAFAFD010000475.1 GCA_023423675.1 Pseudomonadota bacterium
GATCGCGCTGGACATGGTGATCCGCGTGTCGGCATCGTTCTGGGCCAGTGCGCTGATCGAGAAGTTCCTGCTGGATCCGGAAGGAGGCGTGAACATGACCAGCCAAGCGCTGCAGCAGGGCGGCATGGGCCTCATCCTCACCACGCTTATCCTGACCGCGCCCCCAATGGCTGCGATGTTCTTCCAGGGAACCATGGGTAGCTTCATGGCATATTCGCAGATTGGTGGAAGTCCGGTTGCGGCAGCACCGGGGCCGAATGGGCAGCCGCCGGGGAGTTATTCGCCCTCGACGCCAGCATCGACGAACTCCAATATAGCTGATGGTTCCGTCGTTCCTAGAATGCACGCTGGTAACCAGAGTTCTCCGCCCACTGCGGGTCAAATGGGTAAGGCCAGTTCCAATTCGTAATGCTGATATCGATTTGCCAGTGCACTGAGGAGTCCTGATGAGAGCGTTCAATTATTGGCAAACGATGATTCTTTTAACGGGACTGGTTTGCTCTGGAGCTGTCCTGGCGGAGGGAGGTAGTTGCCCGCCAGGCTCCTATCCTGTGGGAGGAAAGGGCGCCAGCGGGTGTGCGCCAATCCCCGGGGCCGGTCAGGGGGAAGACAGTGACCTTCCACCTATGCCTCCCCGGCAAACTGGCCGTTGGCATTCACGATATGGCGCAATCGCTCAGTCAAAAAGCACCGCACTTGCCGGCGCGTCTGCCGGTCGTGAAAGCGCTGAAGAGGCATTGGCGGAGGCCCTTGAGAAGTGCAGTGCTGAGGGGGCTAAAGACTGCGAGGCGCTGTTGACATACTCCAACCAATGCGCAGCTTGGGTGGTTCCTAAGGTCGAAGGGCCCGGTTATCGCTGGGGCGTTGCTGCGGGAAAGACGATCAGGCAGGCGAAGAAGAACGCTGAAGGTCGATGCAAGGACCCAAAGGGTGGCAAGTGCGAAGTGTTCTATTCTGCTTGTAGCGAGCCTTTCTTCGAGAAGTTCTGATTCGTGACGTCACGTGTTGGGTGAGCATGGAGTCAGCTATTCGCCGCCATGCGCAGCATGCCGAGTTGAGACGCCAACTCAAGTGCTAGAGAGGCGTCTCTGCTGAAAAGAGCATCAGGGATGTCGGGATGAAGGCTCAAGAGCTCAGCAAGTGCGTGGCAGGACCGGTTGTGCGGGGGGCTAATGGGGCAGCCGTCGGGTAGCTACACTGTCCCCTCGGCTCCCGTGAAGGGTGGTGACGCGGATGCAATGGGGGGAGGGCTTGGCGGGGCGAATGGTAGGGTGAGCGTTCCGCAAGGTATCTCGTCATCCCCTCAGGATTCAGGACTCCGGGCAGCGCATAGAAATCCTGGCCATTGATGTGGAGGTGGTTATGTTGCGCGGTCTGCGAATGTTTTTGATCTTGCTTGCCCTGGCCGCCCCTGCCTCGGCACTCGCGGAGGGAAGGTGCCCTCCCGGTCAGTATCCAGTTGGAGGCCAAGGTGTCGGCGGATGTGCCCCGATTCCGGGAGGAGCCGGAGGTGACGCAGCTGAAACTGCACCCCGGCCAATTGGTTATTGGATTAAGACGTGGGGAGCAATTGCGCTTTCCCCGAAATCGGGCGACATGGGAGCAGCGGTAGGCCACAAGGAAAAAGCAGCAGCGGTAGCAGAAGCGCAAGCTAGATGTGCGACCTACGGCGCGGCCGACTGTAAAGTTCTGACTACTTACAAGAATCAGTGCGTCGCCTATGCAACTGATACTGAGAAGATGAAGGTCAAATCTGGCACCGCTGCATCGAAAGAGGACGCGACGAGGGTCGTGATGGCGGCTTGCGCGAAATCGGGATTGAATGACTGCAAGGTTCTTTACACAGACTGCTCCGAGCCGATTTTCAAGTCCTACTGCAATGAAGTGGCGTTGCCGCTGGCCAGGCAATCAAGGAATCGGAGAGAAATGCGATATTTGGCAGAAACGCGTGCTGGTGTGAATGGAGGGCTGGTGTGACCAGAGCTTTCTTACTGCTGGCGCTGCTGTGCTCTGCCACGGTTGCCCGTGCCGAAGGTAGGTGCCCACCTGGCCAGTACCCTATAGGTAGCTCGCAGGGAGTGCTGGGCTGTGCTCCAATTCCTGGCGCGCAGCAATCGCAACAGGGGCAGGGCGAGAACGACGCGCCAATAATGCCGCCGCGGGCTACCGGTCGCTGGTATTCAAGGTTCGGTGCACTGGTGCAGTCGAAAAGCACGTTTGTTGTCGGCTTGTCTGCCGACAAGGAGTCTGCGGAAGACGCTCTCGCAGATGCAAGAATGATGTGTGGTTCTGAAGGTGCAAGGGATTGTGAAACTGTTTTTACTTATTCCAATCAGTGCGCGGCGTGGCTTGTGCCGTCCGTCGAGGGAGGGGGGAACCTAACTGGTATCTCCGCCGGGAAGAGTATCAGGGAGGCCGAAAAGAACGCTCGCAAGCTCTGCAAGGACACGACGGGAAAGAAGTGCAAGACGTTCTACGCAGCGTGCAGCAAGCCAGTATTTGAGAAGTTCTGAGTGGAATTGTCCCGGCCGGGGCCGGGTGTGAAGGCGAGCCTGTTATGGCCGTTTCTGCATCTGTGATTGGTCGGTTGTTGCACGGTTGCGCTTGGGTGGCGTGTGCTTGCTGGGCGAGGCTGCAATGATCGTCGTCGTGTCACACGCGCGCACCTCAATGAAGTGATCGGTTGGGCAAAGCCTGATCAAATCCTGGAGTCTCAGGGAAGTGGCGGATGGACATGTTCAGTGGCCCGATGAGAGTTTTGATGCTCTTTTTTTCGATGGCAGCTCTCGGAAGCGCTTTCTACTGTGAGTGCGCCCGTGCTGCCGGTAGCTATGTGCCGACTTAAACGACGAATGCGCAGAATCACGCTGCACCTGCGGCAGGTTCCAGCGGAGGGAGAAATCTGGGTGGCAGCGCGCCTACGGATGGCCCGGGTCCAGGGACATACGGAAAAGCTCGAGTTCAGTAATTATCGCTGCCGTCAGTCGCCACCGTTAGTGGAGGAGGCCAGTCTTGCATAAGGGTCTTTTAATTGTTGTTCTCTTGACCATGCACGCGACGGCATGGGCGGAGGGTCGTTGCCCGCCCGGCCAGTATCCAACTGGTGGCTCAAATGGAGTTCTGGGCTGCGCTCCAATCCCCGGAGCAAATGGCGAGACCGCTCAGCCACCAGCGCCAGTTCCTACAGGAAAGTGGGAGTCGCGCTGGGGTGCAATTGCAGAGGATGAGGACGTTCCGGTTGGGGCCGTAACTCCAATCGGCGTTGCTGTCTCTCGAAAGTCAAAGCAGGATGCCAGGGGGGCTGCCCTTGATGCTTGCTCGCAGCGCGGAGGCAAGAGATGCGTAGTTCGCCTCGCCTACCATGACCAATGTGCCGTTATTGCGGATTTGCCGGTGTGGCGATGGATTCCCGTGGCGACACCTTCATCAGCAATTCGATGCGATCGCAGCGGAAGGCCAAGCGTGAGGCGTTGAAGGAGTGCAAGGAATTCGGCAAGGGTGAGTGCACGCTGGCCACGCTGTTCCAGGGGCAGTGTGTGGCGGTCGCCCACGCAGGTCTGGGCACAGGGACCACCAGCGTTGTCGCGGCCATGTCCGAGCAGGGTGCGGTGATTCTTGCCATGCAGCAGTGCGCCGCGAAGGCGAGCGGGAAGCAACTCTCGCCGGACCAGTGCCGGATCGCAAGAACCAAGTGCACCGCAGACATCTTCATCCCGTAGCGTGCTTCGATCAGTAGTGGTGCGTTGTTTTGTGATCTAGCGCGCTTTTCTGCTTATGCAGATTTCGACGTAGAGAACCTGCTCGCGGTAAGCTGCTGTGCGTCAGAAAAATGACGCGCCGGTACGAACGACTGCAGGAGCTTTCCCGTCCATGAGGACTGTGCCCGCCCGCCCGACGGGTGATGCTTGCCAGCTTCCCCGACGCGCCACGCCCGGCGCTATGATCCGCGATGGCGGTCGACGCGGCGTTTTCGAAGGAGTGGCTGGGGATGGAGAAGGGAAGTGGCGCGCACATGGACGATGCCCTGGCATTTGTTCCCTCCGGCGCGAACCTGCTGGAAGCCGTGCGCGGCGAGCGCAACGGCGAGGGTGTCCAATACCAGTTGCTGGTGATCGACCAGCCGTTGCCGGAAGGGCTGTCGCCCGGCCAGCACGGTCCCAACCGGGTGCTGCTGTTGCTGCGCGGTGATGGCCGTGGCCGCTGGCAGCTGGCAGCGCGCAACGACACGCTGGTGCCGTGTTCCACGCGCGGTGGCCTGGCGGGAGACCCTTTTGCGTATGCAATGGTAGAGGAAGACACTTTCAGCGTGATCACCAACGGTGGCAGCCGCCAGCGCTGGAGCAGTACCTACACCTTCCGCTTTGCCCCTGCGGAGAGTGCGTGCTGGGTCGATGCGGTGCGCCGCAAGGTCGTGGACATCGAGACCGAGGCGACCAACATCCGCGAATTCTCGGCAACGGAACTGGGGCGCGTGCGGTTCGAGGACTTCGACCCGGCCACGGTCGCCGAGGTATCGCTGCCATGAACCAGGCTCCAACCGGCGGAATGGAATCCGCGCTGATGACGATCCAGGAGTTGCACCGTGTCGACGGATAGAGAGTCGCAACTGCTGCGGCAGGCGACGGATGCCGGCATTGATTCCCCCCGCGAGCTGGCCAACTTCATGGCGCAGGCGGGGCACGAGTCGCGTGGCCTGAGCCGCCTCAACGAGAGCTTCAACTACACCCGGGCGACCTCGCAGATTCCGGTCGAAGCGGCGTGGCGCAGTGGTAACGACGCGCTGGAATCGGCGCGCCAGGAAGCATTGCGCGGGCGCCCGAATGACCTGGCCGAGCTGATGTATGGCGGCCGCCTGGGCAACGATGCACCGGGCGATGCCCTGAAGTATCACGGGCGCGGCTACCTGCCGCTGACCGGCAAGGACAACTACGAGCGCGCGGGCAAGGCGCTTGACCTGGATCTGGTCAACCATCCCGAACTGGCCGCGCGCCCTGAGCATGCCGGCCGCATCGCGGTGTGGCAGTGGCAGAACCACGTACCCGAACACGCGCGTGAGAGCGTGCGTGAGGCAACGTATGCCATCAACGGTGCGATGAACGGCGTCGAGGATCGGCTGCGTCGCTTCGATGCGTGGCAGCAGAAGCTGACCCCGGACGTGATGCAGCGGCTGGCGCATGGCGACGTTGGCGAGCAGGCGT
>JAFAFD010000486.1 GCA_023423675.1 Pseudomonadota bacterium
GCGGCAGGCCCAGCGCCGCGGCGGCTTCGTACTGCCCATGGTCGACCGAGAGGATACCGCCACGGATCACTTCGGCCGAGAACGCCGCCTGGTTCAACGTCAGGCCCAGCACCGCCGCAGTGAACACACCGATCAGCTGCGTGGTCGGGTACGAGAACAGGCTGATGCTGGTGAACGGCACGCCCAGTTCGATGGTGCTGTAGAGATAGCCGAGGTTGTTCAGCAGCAGCAACAGCACCAGCAGCGGAATCGAGCGGAACAGCCACACGTACCCCCACGACACCGCCGAAAGCAGCGGCGAACCGGAGACGCGGGCCAGGGCCAGCAGCGTGCCCAGCGCAAAGCCCAGGCCGGTGCCCAGCGCGGTCAGCAGGAGAGTGCGGCCCAGCCCTTCCAGCACCGGGCGCGCGAAGAACCATTCGGCAAACGTGCCCCAGCCCCAGCGCGGGTTGCCCAGCACCGACTGCAGCCCGATCAGGATCAGCGCCAGCGCGAGGACCGTACCGAAGGTCTGCAGCGGATGCCGCGCCGGTACGATCTTCAAGGCGGGCGCGGGAGCGCTTGCCGGGCGGGCGGCGATGCCCTCCAGCGCGGTGGAAGGCGTGCTCATGCATGGGCTCCGTGCAGCAGTGCAGCACCGGCGGCCGGGAATGGCGCAGCGGCGTGCAGGTGTTTCTCGAATGGCAGATGGGCGATGGACTCCGGGTCCGCGTTCAGATCGAACAGCGCGGTGTAGCCATGGCTCAGGTACAGGCCCACCGCCTCGGGCTGGCGGAAGCCGGTGGTCAGGAACACGCGGCGATAGCCCTGGCGTGCGGCTTGGTCTTCCAGCTCCTGCAGCACGCGACGGGCAATGCCCTGGCGGCGCAGACCGGGCAGCGTCCAGATCCGCTTGAACTCGGCAGTGTCCGCATCGCGGTGCGGCATGAACGCGCCGCCGGAGATCGCCACGCCATCGCGCAGCAGCAGCACGAAGGCCCCCACCGGTGCGGCGAAGGCCTGCGCCGGGTAGCGCTGCAGCTCCTCGCGTGCGCTGCCACCGACGCGTCCGCGCACATCGGCGTAGCGGCTGTCGTACTCCTGCTCCAGGCCGTCGAACAGCGGCCGCGCCAGCGGATCATCCACCGAGGTGTAGAGGAAACGCTCGTTGTCGAACTGCACGCTCATGCCGCGTCCTCCACCAGATAGTGCTCGGCCAGGCGCGCCCACAGGCTGGCTGCCGGGGCGATGGCTGCGTCGTTGAATACGTAGCGTGGGCTGTGCAGCGGCGCGCTGTCGCCGTTGCCGACGAAGACGAAGCTGCCCGGCCGCGCCTGCAGCAGGAATGCGAAATCCTCGCTGGCCGTACGCGGCGCGAACGTCGGCACCACCTGCGCGTCACCAAAGCCCTGCCGCGCGACCTCGCGGATGTAGGCGGTCTCCTGCGGGTGGTTGATCACGCTGGGGAAGCCGCGCGGGAATTCGATCTCGGCACGCGCACCAAAGGCAGCGGCAGTCTGCTCGGCAATGTCGGTCACCCGGCGGCGCAGGATGTCGCGCACCTCCGGCAGGTAGGCGCGCACGGTCAGCTTCAGCTCCACCACATCGGGAATCACGTTGGCCGCCTGCCCGCCATGGATCGAGCCGACGGTGACCACGCCCATCTGCCGCGGGTCCACGTTGCGCGACACCACGCTCTGCAGCGCGGTGATGATGTGCGCGGCGACCAGGATCGGGTCGACGCTGCCTTGCGGCTCTGCGCCGTGGCCGCCCTTGCCGATCACCTTCAGCCGCGCCCAGTCCACCGATGCCATCGCCGGCCCATCGACGAAGCCGAAGTGCCCCACCGGCACGCCCGGCCAGTTGTGCAGGCCGTAGATGGCATCCACAGGGAAGCGCTCGAACAGGCCGTCCTCGATCATCTTCGAGGCACCCGAACCGGTCTCTTCGGCCGGCTGGAACACCAGCTGCAGGGTGCCATCGATGCGCCCGTGATGGGCCAGGTAGTGCGCCGCCGAAAGCAGGATGGCGGTATGGCCATCGTGGCCGCAGGCGTGCATCAGGCCTTCGTTCTGGCTGGCATAGGCCAGGCCGGACGCCTCCTGGATCGGCAGTGCGTCGATGTCCGCGCGCAGGCCCAGCCGGCGACTGCCCTGCCCACGCTGCAGCGTGCCCACCACGCCGGTGCCACCGACGCCCGTGGTCACCGCATAGCCCCACTCCTGCAGCAGCTCGGCCACGCGGGCGCTGGTGCGATGTTCCTCGAACGCCAGTTCGGGGTGGCGGTGCAGATCGTGGCGCAGGGCGATGGCTTCTTCGGCGCGTGCAGCAATCTCGGGCAGCACACCCGTTGCCGTCGAGTTCCGCCGGGCATGGCCCGGCGTTACCGATGTGTCTCCGCTCATCGTCTCACCCCACCTTCCGCGCCGGCTCGGCGTCGGTTGCCTGGCGGCTGGCCTTGCGCGGCAGGCCCAGATGGTCGCGCAGGGTCTGCCCCTGCAGCTCGCGCTGGTGGTAGCCACGCGCCTGAAGAATCGGCAGCACCAGCTTCACGAAATCATCCAGGCCTTCGCGCTGCGCGGCAAAGCCGAGGATGAAACCATCGCTGGCACCGGCATCGAACCAGCGGATCAGCTCATCAGCCACGTGCTGCGGCGTGCCGATGAAGTTCGGTCGCGGGCTCACCGCCTGCTGTGCCACCTGGCGCAGGGTCAGGCCCTGCTCGCGGGCATCCTGCTTGATGCGGTCGGTGGTGGAGCGGAACGAATTGCTGCCGATGTCGCCCAGCTCGGGGAACGGCGCATCCGGGTCGTACTGGCTGAAATCATGGTGGTCAAAGAAGCGCCCCAGGTAGGCCAGCGCATCGTCCAGGCTGGCCAGCGCGGCGATGGCCTGGTACTTGGCCTCGGCCTCGGCCGCGGTGTGGCCGACGATGGGGCCAATGCCCGGGAATATCTTCACGTCGTTGCCGCTGCGGCCATGGGCAATCGCCGAGTTCTTCACTTTCTGGGTGAACGCACGCGTCTCCTCCAGCGAAGGCGAATGGGTGAACACCGCATCGGCATACTTGCCGGCCAGCGCGATGCCATCGTCCGAGGAACCGGCCTGGAAGATCACCGGCTGCCCTTGCGGCGAGCGCTGGATGTTCAATGGGCCTTCCACCTGGAAGAACTTCCCCTTGTGGTCCAGGCGACGGAATTTCTCCGGTGCGAAGAAGGTGCCGCTGTCGCGCTCGCGCACGAAGGCATCGTCATCCCACGAATCCCACAGGCCCTGCACCACGTCCAGGTACTCATCGGCAATCTGGTAACGCAGCGCGTGTTCCGGGTGTGGGCGGCCGTAGTTGCGGCCCGAGCCTTCCAGTGGCGAGGTCACCACGTTCCAGCCGGCGCGGCCACCGCTGAGCAGATCCAGCGAGGCGAACTGACGGGCGACGGTGAACGGATCGCTGTAGGACGTGGACAGCGTCCCGGCCAGGCCGATCTTCTTCGTTGCGGTCGCCAGCGCGGACAGCAGAGAGATCGGCTCGAAGCGATTGAGGAAGTGCGGGATCGACTTCTCGTTGATGTACAGGCCATCGGCAACGAAGCCGAAGGCGATGCCGTTGTCCTCGGCGGTGCGCGCGATGTCGATGTAGAACTGCAGGTTGACGCTGGCGTCGGTCGGGTTGGAAGGATGCTTCCAGGCATGCATGTGGCTGCCGGGGCCCTGCAGCATGATGCCGAACGGAATGTGGCGCGGAGGGGTGCTCATGGGGGTCGCTCCTGCAGGTCAGGCCACCGCCGCGCGCGGCGCGGGCGACAGCAGTTCAAGGGACGTCAGGCGGGCATCCAGGTCGGTCACGGGGGCGTCGAGGATGAATTCACCCACCCCGAAGCGCCGGTGCAGTGCGTCCAGTTCGCCCCGCACATGCGCGGCATCGCCGGACAACACGCTGGGACGGGTTTCCACGATGCGGAAATCGCTCACCCCGACCTGCCGCGCGTACTCGGCGGCGGCTTCCGGGCTGGGCAGGTTCACCGTCTGACCCGGGCCGAGGTGCAGCTTGTAGACGCGCAGTGCACCGATGTGGCGTGCGGCGGCTTCGCTCGTGGGCGCAGCGAAGGCGACGGTGGCCAGCAGCGGCGGCTGTGCAGACACCGCGCGATAGGCCTCGAACGCCGCTTCGATATGGGCTGGATCGCCATCGAAGTGCGCGGCATAGACGAAGCGCCAGCCGAGCTCGGCCGCCTGTCGCGCGCTCTGCGGGCTGGCGCCCAGCAGGAAGCGTTCGGGTGCACTGTGTGGCACAGGCCGCGCCTGCGCGTCTTCCTGCGTGCCGGACAGATAGCCTTCCAGATCACGCAGCTGCTGGGCGAAGTCGGCGAAGGCCGGTCGACCCGCGGCCAAAGCTGCGGTCGAGGCCGGCAGCCCACCGGGGGCCTTGCCCACGCCCAGATCCACGCGGCCCGGCGCCAGCGCCGCCAGCAGGTTGAAGTTCTCGGCCACCTTGTAGGGTGCGTAATGGCGCAGCATCACCCCGCCGCTGCCGATGCGGATGCGCCGGGTCTGCGCCAACACCCACGCCGCCAGCACTTCCGGCGCCGGGCTGGCCAGGGTCGGCGCGGCATGGTGTTCGGCAAACCAGTAGCGGTGGTAGCCCAGCTGTTCGGCACGCTGCGCCAGCTGCACGCTGTTGCGCAGTGCCTGCTCGGGCGTGCCGCCGTCGGCCACCGGGCTCTTGTCCAATACGCTGATCAGGTAGCTCATGCGCGCGTCCTCGCTCAGGGGTGGGCCACGGGAATGCCGAGCAACCCGTGCAACGCCACCAGGATCGGTTCGGCACCGGACACGTACTGGCGCTCGTGATGGGCACCGTTGGCGTGTTCGCTGTGCACGCCCTGCGGCAGCACCAGCTTGGGCAGCGACTGGTCCTGTTCGCCGATCTCGGCAATCACTTCGCGGCGCGGCCGGGCAAATCCGATCCGGCGCACGTCCGGGTGTGCATCCAGGCCATCGATGCTCGACAGCGCACCTTCCAGCAGCAGGCTGTGGCGGCAGAAGAAGCGCTGACCGGGCAGCTGGCCGTCCTCGAATTCGCGGTCCAGCAGAAACAGGATGGGTTTGGAGGTTGCGTCTACAGCCACGGGGTCGTCCTCATCAGGTCCGGCACCGCAGTGCCGCTTCGTCTTCGATGCTAGAGAAGGCCGGCGCTGCATCTGCGCCATCGCGCGACAATCGGCGGTCAGATCCGGCCACGCAGATGCGCCTTGGCCATGAGCAAAGCGCCGCCGGTTATGCCGCGCGCTCGCCGCTCACGCGATACGCCGCAATGGCGCCGGTGCAGCAACCGCCTGCACCGCCAGATGGCCAGCGGCACGATCGGCCGCCAGCGCGATGCGCGCCTGCAGCGCGGCGCTGTTGATCTGCCCGCCATCGAAATCCGCCGGCGTGGCATACACCCCGATCGGCAGCGTGTGCGCCTGCAGGAAACTGAACAACGGACGCAGCTGGTGGTCGATCACCAGTGCATGGCGCTCGCTGCCACCGGTGGCGGCCAGCAGCACCGGCGTGTCCACCAGCGCTTCCAGCTCGATGAAATCCACCAGGTGCTTGAACAGCCCCGGGTAGGAACCGCGATACACCGGCGTGGCCACCACCAGCAGATCCGCCGATTCCACGGTGGCCAGTGCCTGTTCAACGGCCGGCTCAACCTCGGCACGCGTCAGCGACTGGCCCAGCGAACGCGCGATCGGCGCCAGCTCCACCAGGGTGACGCTGGCATGCAGGCGCTCCTGCAGTGCGTCCAGCAGGTGCCGCACCAGCAGCAGCGTCCGCGACGTCGCCGAATTCGTCGGCGAGCCAATCAATGCAACCACGTTCAATGCAGATGACATGTAAACCTCCTTTGTAGAGTCGAGCCATGCTCGACTTCGCTTCAATCAAAACCGGTAATTGACCCGCCCGTACCAGAACGCACCCACGGTGCTCAGCACATCGCCGGTATCCCAGGTGGTCTCGATGCTGGCCACGTCGCTGGCGCTGCGTGCGTACTCGGGCACCTTGCGGGTGCGCTTGTCGAACAGGTTGTTGATGCCCAGCGCCGCGCTCCAGCCGCCGCCCAGCTCGACGCCGCCGGACAGATTGGTCACCAGCACCGGCGGCTGCTTGTATTCCACGCCGTTGTTCAGGCGCTTGATCGGGCCGTAGTAGGTGAAGTCCAGGTTCGAGCGCCAGCGTCCGTTCTGCCAGCCCAGGCCCGCTACCTGCGTATAGCTGGGCGTGCGGAAGCGCAGTGCGTATTCGCTGGATTTGGTCAGCAGGTTGATGTTCGGCAGGCCCTGCAGCGCGGCAGCAATGTCGCTGACCTTCTGGATGGTGGTGCGGCCGACGTTGGCCGCGTAGGTCCAGCGCAGCTTGCCCCACGCGGTGTCCTGGTTCGCTTCCAGGGTCAGCTCCACGCCGCGCGTACGGGTATTGCCG
>JAFAFD010000042.1 GCA_023423675.1 Pseudomonadota bacterium
TTGGCCAGGGCCACGAAGTCCGGGTTGTCGGACAGATCGATCTCGCTGTAGCGCTCGGAGAAGAACAGCTCCTGCCACTGCCGCACCATGCCCAGCGAACTGTTGTCCAGCAGCACGATCTTCACCGGCAGCCGGCAACGCGCGATGGTGGTCAGCTCCTGCACGTTCATCATGAAGCTGCCATCACCGGACACCAGCACCACGGTGCGGTCGGGGCAGGCGAACTGTGCGCCCATCGCCGCCGGCAGGCCGAAGCCCATGGTGCCCAGCGCGCCACTGGTCAGGTGGTTGCGCGGGTGGTTGAAGCGGCAGTGCTGGGCCACCCACATCTGGTGCTGGCCGACATCGCAGGCGATGACCGTGTCGGCCGGCGCCACTTCGCTCAGCCGCTTCAGCAGCGCCGGGGCGTAGATGTGCTGGCCCGGTGCGTCGTAGCGGGCGGCAAAGCGGTCGCGGTGCTGGGCACAGCGCTTGCGCCATGCGTCCTGGTGGGCCTGGGGGGAGGGGAAGGCCGCACGCAGGGCACGGATGGCATGGCTGACATTGCCCGGCACCGCGACATCGGCACTGCGCAGCTTGGAGATCTCGTAGGCGTCGGCGTCGATGTGGACCACACGGGCGAACGGAGCGAACTCGGCCAGCTTGCCGGTGGCACGATCATCGAAGCGCGCACCCAGCACCAGCAGCAGGTCGCTCTCCTGCACCGCCATGTTCGCGGCGCGGGTGCCGTGCATGCCCAGCATGCCCAGCGACTGCGGGTGCTGCGGGGGCAGCGCACCCAGGCCACGCAGGGTCATCACGGTGGGGATGGCGCTGGCCTCGGCGAAGTCGCGCAGGTCCTGCACGGCCTCGCCCAGGGCAATGCCACCACCGGCGTAGATCACCGGCTTCTCGGCCGCTGCCAGTGCGGCGATGGCCTCGGCGATGGCCGCATCGGCTGCGGCGGCCGGCGGTTCCACGCTGGACGGCACGTGCGCCGGCAGGTGGCTGGCATCGGCCAGCTGCACGTCCTTGGGCAGGTCGATCAGCACCGGCCCGGGGCGGCCCTCGCGGGCAATGCGGAAGGCGTCGGCGACCACGCGCGGCAGGTCATCGACGCTGCGCACCAGCCAGCTGTGCTTGACGATGGGCAGGGTCAGGCCGAACACATCCAGTTCCTGGAAGGCGTCGGTACCCAGCAGCGGCGTGGCGACCTGGCCGGTGATGCAGACCATCGGCACCGAATCCAGCATCGCATCGGCGATGCCGGTGACCAGGTTCGACGCGCCGGGGCCGGAGGTGGCCACGCAGACGCCGACCTGGCCGCTGGCGCGGGCAAAGCCATTGGCCGCCAGCGCCGCACCCTGCTCGTGGCGCACCAGGATGTGCTTCAGCGACGAATCCACCAGCGCGTCGTAGAACGGCATGATGGTGCCGCCGGGATAGCCGAACAGCGTGCGGACGCCCTCGGCCTCCAGCGCCTGGGTCAGCCAGCGCGCGCCGTTGGGCGGCGCGCTGCGGTGTGTGGGAGAGTTCATGGGGGGAACCTTGCAAAGCGGGTGGGGGAGGCTGCGTGGTTACGCAGCCTGTCCTTGCAACCAGACCATCTTGGCGCGCAGCTCCTTGCCCACCTTCTCGATCGGGTGCTCCAGGTCGGCCTGCTTGTACTTCTTGTAGTTCGGCAGGCCCGCTTCGTACTCGGCCACCCAGTTCTTGGTGAAGGTGCCGTCCTGGATGTCCTTCAGGACTTCCTTCATGCGCTCCTTGGTACTGGCGTCGATCACGCGCGGGCCGCTGACGTAGTCGCCGTACTGGGCGGTCTCGGAGACGAATTCCAGCATGCGCGAGATGCCGCCTTCGTAGAACAGGTCGACGATCAGCTTCAGTTCGTGCAGCACTTCGTAGTAGGCGATTTCCGGCTGGTAACCGGCTTCCACCAGCGTTTCGAAGCCGGCCTGCACCAGCGCCGAGGCACCGCCGCACAGCACTGCCTGCTCACCGAACAGATCGGTTTCGGTCTCTTCCTTGAAGGTGGTCTGGATCAGGTTGGCGCGTGCGCCGCCCAGGCCGGCCGCATAGGCCTTGGCATGCTGTTCGGCCTTGCCGGTGACATCCTGGTGGATGGCCCAGATGCACGGCACGCCGCGGCCGATTTCGTATTCGCGACGGACCAGCGCACCCGGGCCCTTCGGCGCGACCAGCACCACGTCCAGGTCGGCGCGCGGCTCGATCATGCCGTAATGCACGTTCAGGCCGTGGGCGAACAGCAGGCAGGCGCCCTGCTTCATGTTCGGCGCCAGCACCTCGTTGTACAGCTTCTTCTGCACCATGTCCGGGGTCAGCACGGCGACCAGGTCGGCGTCCTTCACGGCGTCAGTCGGGGCCACCACGTTGAAGCCGTCGGCCTGGGCCTTGGCTTCGGTCGGGCCGCCCGGGCGCAGGCCTACCACCACGTCGAAACCGGATTCGCGCAGGTTCAGTGCGTGGGCGCGGCCCTGGCTGCCGTAGCCGATGACGGCGATCTTGGTCTGGGGCAGATCGTTGGTGCTCATGGGGGAGGTTCCTTGCGGTGGGAAGAAAAAGACGGGAAGAAAAAGACGGCCGGCAGTCGAAGCGACGTACCGGCCGGTCAGGGGAAAACGGTGGGGGAGGCGCCACGCATCGCACGGGCACAGCCACCACGAGGCGTCGTGGTGTGGCAGGTCCGGGTTTTGCAGTTGGCGGTGTTCATGGTGGTTGCGTCTGAAACCAGGTCTTGAAATGAAAAAACCCGCACCGGGGCGGGTGCGGGTTTTTGTCGAGTTCCGGTGTGTCTGTTGCTTACACGCTGGCTCGTCCCGCACCTGTTGGCTGGGTAATAAGTACGAGCACGAGAATCGAACGCAGCGAGGCGGCGCCGGTGTCGGCGGCTTCAACGTGGGTTCGCAGTGGCGTGGTGTGGTGCAACATGTGATCGAGAGAAACATGTGCGATTCGGCAGTGTCAACCCTGGCAACGGATATTTTTTTGGTTTCCGCTGCATCCGGCGCAATCGCTTGTGGCACAAGGATGGTTGCGGCTGAAATTGTTTCGGTGAACCCGAATTCACTCTTTTCAGCGGGTTTTTTGCGCGGGAATGAGGGGCTTTTACCGCTGCGCTCGCCGGGCCATGCCCGGCGGATTGCTGCCGCCCTCCATGACCTCTGCCCGATACCGCGTGAAGGCCACAGCGGCGAAGATCGGGGCACCACCCTTTCCCCGGAACCCGACCGTGTCCCGACGCCTTGCCCGTTCCCTGCTGGCCGCCGCCTTACTGGCCGCGATGCCCGCGCTGTCCTTCGCCGCCGACCGCATCACCGGCCACACCTTCGCCACCCGCTCGGAAGTGATCGCCCCGCATGCCATGGCCGCCACCTCGCAGCCGCTGGCCACCCAGGTCGCGCTGGACGTGATGAAGGCCGGCGGCTCGGCGGTCGACGCCGCCATCGCCGCCAACGCCACCCTCGGCCTGATGGAGCCGACCGGCAACGGCGTGGGCGGCGACCTGTTCGCCATCGTCTGGGACCCCAAGAGCCAGAAGCTGTACGGCTACAACGGCTCGGGCCGCTCGCCGAAGTCGCTGATCCTGGCCGAGTTCCAGCGCCGCGGCCTGAAGGACATCCCGGCCACCGGCCCACTGCCGGTCTCGGTGCCCGGCGCGGTCGATGGCTGGTTTGCCCTGCACGAGCGCTTCGGCCGCAAGCCGATGGCCGACAACCTGGCCCCGGCCATCCGCTACGCCCGCGAGGGCCATCCGGTAGCCGAGGTCATCGCCTATTACTGGGACCGCTCGGTGCCGAAGCTGTCCAAGTACCCCGGCTTCAGCGAACAGTTCACGATCAACGGCCACGCCCCGCGCAAGGGCGAGATGTGGAAGAACCCGAACCTGGCCAATACCCTGCAGCAGATCGCCGACGGCGGCCGCGATGCCTTCTACAAGGGCGCCATCGCCCACACCATCGGCGACTACTTCAAGGCCAATGGCGGCTATCTGAGCTACCAGGACATGGCCGACCACCACGGCGAGTGGGTCGAACCGGTCAGCAGCAACTACCGCGGCTATGACGTGTGGGAACTGCCGCCGAACAGCCAGGGCATCGCCGCGCTGCAGATCCTCAACGTGCTGGAAGGCTACGACTTCTCGAAGATCCCATTCGGTTCGCCCGAGCACGTGCACCTGTTCGTGGAAGCCAAGAAGCTCGCCTTCGCCGACCGCGCGCGCTTCTACGCCGACATGGCCTTCCAGCCGGCACCGGTGCAGAAGCTGATTTCCAAGGACTACGCCGCGCAGCGGCGCGCGCTGATCTCGATGGACAAGGCACTGAAGGAAGTGCAGCCGGGCACGCCCAAGCAGCTGGAGGAGGGCGACACGATCTACATGACCGTGGCCGACGCTGACGGCATGATGGTGTCGCTGATCCAGTCCAACTACCG
>JAFAFD010000046.1 GCA_023423675.1 Pseudomonadota bacterium
TTGGCGCTGAAGAAATCACGCGTGAAGCTGTCAAAGAAAGCTTCGCGGTCCTTTGCCAGGCCACCGCTCATCTCGTCGGCCTTGTCCTGGGTCAGCGGGCCTTCGGGGTTGTCGTCGCTCTTCAACAGGTACGGAGGCACGGCCGAGGCGAACACCACGCTGTGCAGCCTCTCCTGCCCATGATTGCTGATGTAGCGGGCCACTTCACCACCGCCCATCGAGAAACCGACCAGGGTGACGTCCTTCAGATCGCGCTCTTCGATTACTGCGGCCAGGTCGGCAGCCAAAGTGTCGTACTCGTAGCCGTCGGCGGGCTTGTCGGAGCGGCCGAACCCGCGTCGGTCATAACTGATCACGCGGTAGCCGGCATCACGCAGGATCGGCACCTGGGCCTTCCAGGCTTCGGCCGACAGCGGCCAACCGTGAATGAGAACGACCGGGCGACCGGTGCCACCGGTATCTTCAACGTGCAAGCGGACGGAGGGTGCGGTCATGGTAGCTCCTGTGGGGAAGGGAGGCTCCTATTCTTGGCAGGCCCACCGATAGCCGCCGTGAGGGAATCGGGCTCTACCGTGACACCGTGTGCACAGACGGCGCGCAGACCTGCCTTTGGTAGTCGCCAATCTTGGTTGGCACGAAACGGGCGCTGGCGCGCCATGCCAACCAAGGTTGGCAACTACCAGGAGCGGCTTACCCGGGTCAGCATCCAGCAGCCGTAGCGGCGCGCGAAGGTGTACTGCTCGGCCTGCGCATCATCGCCCAGGCGCACCTGTTGCCCCCCGTCCGCCAGCGGTGTGATGGACGGGGTTGCCCGCAGCGCGTTCGCACGCAGGTGCCTGAAGCGGCGATGTCCCGCCTCCCGGCTCAGTTCGGTGACGGCCTCGCCTTCGCCACTGGCGCCGTACGCCGGCGCCTCGTACTCCAGCGGATCGCTGGTGTATCGCACCCGCACGCGGTCATCGGCCAGATCGGTGAAGTAGCGCAGGAACTGTGCGAAATCCTGCGAAGGACAGCTCGGATCGGCCGAGTCGACTGTCTGGCCTGGCACCACGTCCTGCGCCACCACGCCCTGGCTGCAGGCCATCAGGACCACCGCCAGCCAGGGCGACGGCCTCCTGCCCCTCTGTTTCTTCCCCATCGCCCCCAACCCGCCTTCGTCCATTCATGGTCACTTCGGATGCCATCCCCTGCGTCCCCCGCCCTGCAGGCTGGCAACAAAGGCATTTCCGGCGCAGCCGCCACCCGTTCTACACTTGGGGTCCCCACGCAAGGCCGCACGGAGCACAGCGATGACCCCTGACCATCCCGACTACAGCCTCCACCAGCAGATCCGCCAGGGTGTGGCGGCGCTGGACGAGAAGCACGGCCGTGCCTTCGACACGACCAGCGAGAACCTGACCGCCAGCCTCACCGTAAAGGCGCGCGAACAGGGCCTGGAACGTGCCGACCACGTGGTGGTCAGCAACGCAACCGCGCAGCATCCGGCCGGCCACAACATCTTCGTGGTGCAGGGCGACCCGGCCAATCCGGCCCACCTGCGCGCCATGCTGCCCACCGCCGAAGCCGCGCAGACCCCGGCCGAACAGTCGCTGCAGAAGCTGGGCCTCGCCCCGCAGCAGCCGGCCATGGGGCTGCAGCCGGAACAGCAGGTACGCGAGCAGGAACAGCAGCAGAACCCGGCGCACCGCCTGGGCTGATCGCGCGGTCCGCTACACCATGCGCGGCCCGGCCTGCTCCTGCACCTGGCGGTGCTGCTGCTCGTCCTGGTTACGCACCTGCGCAGCCTGCGTCAGCTGCTCGGCACGCTCAAACGAAGCAGCTGCCGGTGTCTGCGCCGCCACCGCGGTGGCCATGCTGGCACGCAGGTGCGCGGGATCATCGCGCTCGCCCTGCACGATGAAGATGTTCTGCGCCGCATCAGCCTGCACGGTGCGTTCACTGAGCAACACGTGGTCGACCCGGGTGATGTCGTTGGCCTTGGCCAGCGCGTAGAGACTGGCGCTGACGTTTTCGCTGGTGGCATCAGGCGTGCGGCCTGCCTCTGCATCCAGCCGGGCCACGCCCTGGTTGATCTGCAGGAACAGCGGATCGTTGCTGTGGCCGACGAGATGCTCGCCGTTGCGCTCACCCACGCCGTCGGCGTCGCTCAGAATGTGTTGCTGGAAACTACGCTTCGGCATGTCGTTGATCTTCTTTCTATTGAGCTCGCTGTCCGGGAACGGCGGATCAATGCTTTCCACGCCATGGATGTTACGCAGCGGACGATAGCCATCCTTTCCTTCGCCCAAGCCATTCAAGGGAATGCGGACATCGGGAAACATCTGACCAATGCCGCCGCCCAGCATGTTCACATCGATGCTCCTTTTCCGCTCGATGCCCGCGTGATTCAGCGCTGCCCAAGTGAAGTCCACGCAGTTGTTGCGGACGTCCTTGTATTGCAGATCAAAGCCGAGTTTGTCAGGGTGCGCGCCGAATTCCTCAAGCTTCCTGTACTGCTCCTCGCTGATTTCGAGCGTGCGGCTGTAACGAGGATCCTTGTACTCGCTTGCGTCGGTCTTCATGACCTCCCCCGGTCCGTTCATGCTGCCATGCTCGGAAGGCGCGAACCCAAAACTCTTCGTGGTGTTGCCTGGCCCATGAAGCACGTAGAACATGTGCCCGGGCGCGGAGGTCTGTTGGACGCCATTTATAACTTTTTGCACTCCACTTTCGTCCACCAACGGCGTACCAGGTGCAGCAATAACGATTTCCACCTTGTAGCGCGGCTTATCCATAAGAATTCTCCATCAATTCCTTCCAACTGTGGGGAAACTACTTCCCAGAGAGAGGGTCAGCGTGTATCCGCAGTTGCGTGGGGTAATGCTGCAGCACCGGCACCGGTTGTACCGTAACCACATCCAGACGGTAGCGAGCGTCCCTTTCCAACGGAAGCGTGACTATTCCCAATCTGTATCGCTTGGCATTCATCGATATCTGCGACGCGTAACGCCAGTCGGCGGATCCATGCCATTCGGGAAGCGCATTTCCATTGCTCTGTGCCATGGCCTGGTAGCGGTCAGAAGTGGCTACATCCTGCCAAGCACCTGCCACCCAGCGCTGCAGGGACACTTCAAAGGGAATATGGACATTGTCCATGTCCGGCTCACTTGCAGGCTGCGATCCATGTCGCTCCACCTCAAGCTCCAGCGCATAGGTTCGCCCCGGATGGAAGTTGCGGGCACTCGTCTCGAACTCGAACCGTGCCGTTTGGCCGGATGCGGCAACGTCGATGGGTTTGACCAGATCCAGCGGCTCCGGCGCATCCGGAAGACGCTCGCTGCAGGCACCCAGGCCACCGAGCAGCATGATGAACAGGCCGGCGCGCAGCCAGCGGTGATTACCCGACATTGTGATGACCCTTGGGCTCCCTGCCATGAGCTTCAACCGTAGCGGTCGGTCGGCCATGCCGCAACCGCAAAAGAAAAAGGCAGGGTCTGCACCCTGCCTTTCCACGTGAGAAGCCGCCGCGCATGGCCCGGCGCTACCGTTTTTGCTTTCGCCGGGCATGGCCCGGCGCTACCGCTTCTGCTTTCGCCGGGCATGGTCCGGCGCTACCGATCACATCACAGCTGGATGCGCGCCACGCTCTCTTCCGAGCCCTTGGCATCCTTTTCGCCGTTCTTGATGCTCACGAACAGCACGTTGTTCTTCGCATCCAGGGCCAGGCTGTTCGGGTGGGTCGGCACCGCATAGGTGGCGACCTTCTTGTAGCTGGCGCTGTCATACGCGGTCACCGTGCCGCCTTCGCGGTTGGTCACGTACAGGCGCTTGCGCGGTGCATCCAGCAGGATGCCCAGCGGGCCGGCATCGGTGGGGATGCTCGCCAGTTCCTTGCCGGTGCTGCGGTCGAGCACCAGCACCCGCTGGCCCGGGTGCTTGCTGACGAAGCCCTCGCTGCTCTTGGTCACGTAGTTGCGGATCATCTCCGAGCCCTGGTCGGTCACGAACAGGCGCTTGCCGTCCGGGTCCAGCGCGATGTTCATCGGCTGCTCGGCGGCGATCTTGTGCTGGGCCACCACCTTCTTCGAATCGGTGCCCACCACCACCAGGTCGGCCAGCAGGTTGCTGGTGTAGACGCGCTTGTTGGCCGCATCCAGCGCCAGGCCCGGCGCCTTGGCTTTGCCCAGGCCCGGGATGGTGTCGATCAGCTTCAGCGTGGTGGTATCCACCACGAACAGCACGCTGCCCTCGCCGGAATGGCCGGTGACGTACAGACGGTTGGCAGCGCTGTCCACCACCAGCTCACGCAGGTCATGGGTATAGCCGGCCTTGCCGTCCTTGCCCACCTTCTTTTCCATCAGCTGCACGGTGCCGATGGCCTTGTTGTTCGCGGTATCGACCACGGTCACCGAGGTGTCCACGGTGTTGCCGACGTACAGGCGGTTGT
>JAFAFD010000056.1 GCA_023423675.1 Pseudomonadota bacterium
CCAGGTAGTGCCGGCCGCTGGCCGGCAGGCGCCTCAGCGCAGCTGGCTCTCGGCGAATTCCCAGTTGACCAGCTGCCAGAACCCTTCCAGATAGCGCGCGCGCTCATTCTGGTAGTCGGTGTAATACGCGTGTTCCCACACATCGCAGCACAGCAGCGGGGTGCTCTCGCCGGTCAGCGGCGTGCCTGCGTTGCGGGTCGCCTGGATGCCGAGCTGGCCGCCGGGGTGCTGCACCAGCCAGACCCAGCCCGAGCCGAACAGCCCCAGCGCGGCGCGGTTGAATTCCTCGCGCAGGCGCTGGCCATCGCCGAACTGGCGCTTGATGAGCTCACCCAGCCGGCCCTGCGGCTCGCCACCGCCACGCGGGCGCAGGCACTGCCAGTAGAAGCCGTGGTTCCAGGCCTGGGCGGCGGCATCGAACAGCGTGCCCTGGGCCTGGCGGACGATCTCTTCCAGCGGCGCTTCTTCCCATTCGGTGCCGACGATGGCGGCATTGACCGCATCCACGTAGGCGCGATGATGGCGGCTGTGATGCAGTTCCACGCTCTGCGCGGACAGGTGCGGCTGCAGGGAGCCGGAAAGGTAGGGCAGGGCAGGCAATTCGACGGGCATGGACAGGTTCGTGGCCAGGGGACGGCGGCAGCCGGTTCCATCGGCTTACAATGGCGGCTACCGTGGGCAGTCTAGCCGACCACTGCGGTCGGTTTGTCCGGCGAAGCAAGGAGTGAGGTGTGGCGGTAATGCAGCAAATCCAGGCCGAGGTGGATCGTTACCCGCTCGTGTTGTTCATGAAGGGCACCCCGCAATACCCGATGTGCGGCTTTTCCAGCCGTGCCGTGCAGGCGTTGATGGCCGCCGGTGCCGTCGCGCTGCGCACGGTCAATGTGCTGGAGGAACCGGAGATCCGCGCCAACCTGCCGCGCTTCTCCAACCTGCCGACGTTCCCGCAGCTGTTCATCAACGGGGAGTTGATCGGCGGCTGCGACATCGTCATGGAGCTGTTCGAAGCCGGCGAGCTCAAGCGCATCGTCGAAGAGGCCACCCAGGGATGAGTGCCTGGCCATCGATGTCGGCGAACGGTGCGGCGCTCGATGGCCGTCCCCTGCAGGATCGCGTGGTCCTCATCGCCGGTGCCGGTGGCGGGCTGGGCAGTGCTGCGGCCATCGCGGCCGCCGAAGCGGGGGCCACCGTGGTGCTGATGGGTCGCAAACCGCGGCGGCTGGACCGGGTCTACGCCCAGGTGCAGGCCGTGGGGCCCGAGCCCCTGCTGTATCCGCTGGACCTGGAAGGTGCCGGCCCCGATGACTATGCCGAACTGGCCCAGGCCCTGCAGCGTGAGCTGGGGCGGTTGGACGGCCTGCTGGTCTGCGCCGCGCATTTTCCCGGCCTGACCCCCTTCGAGCTGGCCGACCCGGCCAGTTTCGCCCGCGCCGTGCACGTCACCCTGACTGCTCCGGCGTGGCTGGCCCAGGCCTGCCTGCCGCTGCTCAAGCAGCGCGATGATGCGGCGATGGTGTTCGCCGTCGATGCCCCGGAAAGGGTGGGGCAGGCCTACTGGGGCGGCTATGGCGTGGCCCAGCACGGACTGCGGGGGCTGATTGCCAGCCTGCACGATGAATTGGGCCGTACCCCCGTCCGGGTCAGTGGCCTGTATCCGGGCCCATTGCGCACCGCACTGCGGGCTCGCGCCTATTCAGTTGACCAGGATCCGGCCGCCCGAGGCCCGGAAAAGGCCGCCGCTGCGGCCGTTGCGCTGCTTTCAGCCGCCGGCGCCCCGTGGCGCGGGCAGGTACTTGACGCCAGTCACACTACTGTCGCCAGTTAACTGGACGATAAGACGGAATGAAGGTTCCGTCACGATCTCGTTGCGATCCGGTGCCGCTTGTCGCACAACCGTCACAATGATGGCGTAGCGTGTTAATCTAGTGTTAACCGTTGCGGCAGCTGCCGTTCACGGTAGGGAACCCCAGATAAATGTCCAGTCAGCCGCCCGCAAGGCTGGTTGGATGCGCTTTTTTTCCGCCATCGCCAACTCGCATCGAGGCTACCGAAAAATGACCCACCCACTCCGGATGTCCAAGCTTACCCTTGGTCTCGTGGCTGCACTCGCCGCCGCCCCCGCCTTCGCCCAGAGCACCTCTGCCGGTGTCGGCGGCCAGGTGATCTCCCGCGCCGGCCAGCCCGTCGCCGGCGCTGAAGTCACCATCACCCACACCGAGTCGGGCACCGTTTCGCGTGCCACCACCGATGCGGCCGGTCGCTACAACGCCCGCGGCCTGCGCGTGGGTGGTCCGTACTCGATCACCATCACCAAGCCGGGTGAAGGCACCAAGACCGAAGATGGCGTCTACCTGGGCGTGAACCAGACCGGCACCATCAACGCCACCCTGGCCGGCGATCTGTCGGGCGCGACCAATCTGGACACCGTGCAGGTCACCGCCGTCGGCGGTGGCTCGGAAGTGTTCAGCGCCACCAAAATGGGCTCCGGCACGAGCATCAGCCAGGAAACCATCGAGGCCATGCCGTCGGTGGGTGGCAACATCCAGGACATGATGCGTCTGGATCCGCGTATCGCCTTCGTGGATCGTGCTTCCGGCTCGATCTCCGCCGGTGGCCAGAACCCGCGCTACAACGCTGTGCGCATCGATGGCGTCAACGCCAGCGATACCTTCGGCCTGGAAGGCAACAGCTTCCCGACGCGTCGCCAGCCGGTGTCGATGGAAGCGATCGAAGCCATCAACGTCGACCTGTCCAGCTACGACATCACCATCACCGGCGCTACCGGTGCGGTGGTGGACGCGGTCACCAAGTCGGGTACGAACGAATTCCACGGCTCGGTCTACGGCTACATGCGCGACGGCAGCTGGTTCGGTGACAACCCGGGCGGCGGCAAGTTCAATGGCTTTGAGGACGAAAAGACCTACGGCTTCACCCTCGGCGGCCCGCTCGTCAAGGACAAGCTGTTCTTCTTCGCCAACTACGAAAAGTTCGAGCAGTCGGCTCCGGGTGCGGATATCGAAGGCAGCGCCATCGGTCGCGGCACCATCACCGATGCCCAGATCGCCCAGGCGCAGCAGATCTTCCAGGATCGTTACGGCGTCTCCGCCGGCACCTACGACGCGGCTTCGGACACCAATCTGGAAGAGTACGCGCTGAAGCTGGACTGGAACATCAGCGACAACCACCGCGCCAGCTTCCGCTACAGCAAGCTGGAGCAGGACAAGCTGCGCATCAACGGTTACGGCTCGACCACCGGTGCCTCGCTCAGCTCGTACTGGTATCAGCATGAGAAGAAGATCGAATCGTATGTCGGTCAGCTGTTCAGTGACTGGACCGAGAACTTCTCCACCGAAGTGAAGGCCAGCTACCGCGACTACTCCGCTATCCGTACCCCGTCGGCGCCGGGCACCCCGGCCATCCTGATCGGTTTCGGTGGCCTGAACTCCAACCGCGAGTCGGTCGCGAACCCGACCCTGTACCTCGGTACCGAAGCCAATACCCAGTACAACGAGCTCTACACCAAGACCTGGAACTACTTCGCCGCCGGCACCCTGACCCTGGGCGACCACGACGTCAAGTTCGGTGCGGATTTCAGCAAGAACGAAATCTACAACCTGTACGCCCCGAACGTGGACGGCTACCTGGTCTACAACGGCATCGATGGCTTCCGCAACAACACCCCGGTGGTCATCACTGATCGTAATCCGGTCAGCGGCGGCGTTGAGAGCATGGCAGCCGATTATGATTACAGCACCCTCGGCCTGTTTGTGCAGGACACCTGGTACGTCAACAGCAACCTCACCCTGACCATGGGTGTGCGCGCTGACAAGTACGACACCAACAAGGACACGGCCTACAACCAGCGTGCCAGCGAGTTCTTTGGTTACGACAACCGTTCCATCGGTGACAACGGCTTCCTGATCCAGCCGCGCTTCGGTTTCAACTACACCTTCGACAGCGAGCGTCCGATGCAGCTGCGCGGCGGCGTGGGCCTGTTCCGTGGTGAAGCGCCGCAGGTGTGGCTGGGCAACATCTATGCCAACAACGGCGTGAACTTCACCCAGGGCACCGACTATCCGTTCGCAGGTCGTAACCGTCCGGCGCAGCAGGTCGTGAATTTCGTCTCCGACGATTTCCGTACCCCGTCGGTCTACAAGGCCAACCTCGCCTTCGACCATGAGCTGCCGTGGAATGGTCTGGTCGCATCGGCCGAGTTCCTGTACACCAAGGTCAAGGATGGCCTGTACTTCAAGCGTCTGGAGCTTGTGCAGCCGACCTACACCGGTGGTCCGGACGGCCGCAACTTCTACTGGGGCAATGTGGCCACGGCCTCCACCTCCAAGGCGAGCACCCCCAGCTGGGTCAGCGATGCCGTGCTGCTGGACAACACCGACAAGGGCCGCACCGCACAGCTGACCGTGTCGCTGTCCAAGCCGTTCTCGCCTGAGAGCGACTGGTCCTGGAGCCTGGGCTACACCTACACCGACGCCAAGGAAGTGGCCAGCAACACCTCGTCGGTCGCAACCTCGAACTGGAACAACAACTACATCTTCCAGGCCAACGAGAACGAGCTGGCGCGCTCGCGCTACGAGATCCGTGATCGCGTGTCCGCTCAGCTGAACTGGAAGCACGCCTTCTTCGGTGATTACGAGACCCAGGTCGGCATGTTCTACGAAGGCCGCACCGGCCGTCCGTACAGCTGGGTGTACTCCAACGACATGAACGGCGACGGTCGCACCTACAACGACCTGTTCTATGTGCCGAAGGGTCGTGGCGACGTGCTGTTCACCGGCGGTGCCGCGATGGAAGAAGCCTTCTTCAACTGGCTGTCCAATAACAGTCAGCTGGAGCGCTACGCCGGCGGTGTCACCCCGCAGAATGCTGGCCGCGCAGGTTGGGTCAACACCTTCGACGTGCGCATCACCCAGCAGCTGCCGGGCTTCATGAAGGGTCACAAGTCGGAAATCTGGCTGGATATCCAGAACATCGGCAACCTGCTGAACAAGAAGTGGGGCCGGATCAACGACTTTGGCTTCTATGCTGACCAGGGTATTGCCAACTTCCGTGGCATCGACCCCAGCACCGGCAAGTACATCTACGAGTTCCGCGACCAGCGCGTCGGCAGCCTGAACCCGACGGTGACCGATCCGGCCTTCGCCAATGCTGATGCCGACGGTTTCAACACCGGCGTGTCGCAGTGGTCGCTGCAGCTGGGCTTCCGCTACAAGTTCTGATGAACTGACGTAGTTGCCGCACACGGAAACGGCCGGGGCAGCCCGGCCGTTTTCCGTTCAGGCGAAAGTCCTTGCGGGCGTGCGGGCGGGGGCGTAGCATCCCCTCTCGTGCGCGGCGCACTACGCCGCCTGGCGGTCCCGGAACGGCGAACGCGGGCAGCACATATCCAACGGTCGGGTTTCCCGGCCGTTTTGCTTTTTAAGGGGGCGGCAGTACAGTCGGAAACCTTGAAGGAAGCGAAAAGTTGGATATGACGACGAACGAAAAGGCAGCCCGCGCGCTGCCGGTGCAGGATGCGCGGATCTACCCGCGCGGTGGGCTGGATGTGCTGTCGCGGGCCGAGGTCGCGCGCCTGCGCGATGCCTCCGGTGGCGGCATGCACGAGCTGCTGCGCCGCTGCGCGCTGGCGGTGCTGACCAGTGGCAGTGCCTCGGACGATCCGCGCGCGGCGCGTGATCTCTACCCTGATTTCGACATCCAGGTGGCGCAGCAGGATCGCGGCGTGCGCATCGACCTGGTCAACGCCCCGGCGATGGCCTTCGTCGATGGCGAGATCATCCGCGGCGTGGCCGAGCTGCTGTTCGCGGTGGTCCGCGACCTGGCCTACATGGCCATCGAGATGGGCCCGGCCTACGCGGCCGAGCTGGAGTCTTCCGAAGGCATCACCAACGCGGTGTTCGGCCTGCTGCGCAACGCGCGCATCCTCAACCCGGGCGACCCGAACCTGGTGGTCTGCTGGGGCGGCCACTCGATCGGCCGCGACGAGTACCTGTACACCAAGCAGGTCGGTTACGAGCTGGGCCTGCGCGGCCTGGACATCTGCACCGGCTGCGGCCCGGGCGCGATGAAGGGCCCGATGAAGGGCGCCACGATCGCCCATGCAAAGCAGCGCAAGACGGTCACCCGCTACATCGGCCTGACCGAGCCGGGCATCATCGCTGCCGAGTCGCCGAACCCGATCGTCAACCACCTGGTCATCATGCCGGACATCGAGAAGCGCCTTGAGGCCTTCGTCCGCATCGGCCACGGCATCATCGTGTTCGCCGGCGGCGTCGGCACGGCCGAGGAGATCCTGTACCTGCTCGGCATCCTGCTGCGCGAGGAGAACAAGGACCTGCCGTTCCCGCTGATCCTGACCGGCCCGACCGTGGCCGCGCCGTACTTCGAGCAGATCGACCGGTTCATCCGCCTGACCCTGGGCGATGCCGCGGCCGAGCGTTACGAGATCATCATCGGTGACCCGGTGGCGGTGGCCCGCAAGATGGCCAGCGGCATCAAGCAGGTGCGCGAGCATCGCCTGGCGCAGAAGGATTCGTTCTTCTTCAACTGGTCCATCGAGCTCCCGTGGGAGTACCAGCAGCCGTTCGTGCCGACCCACGAGGCGATGGCCGCGCTGGACCTGCACCACGGCCGCGCCCCGCACGCGCTGGCGGCGGACCTGCGGCGGGCGTTCTCCGGCATCGTGGCGGGCAACTTGAAGGAAGATGGCATGCGCCGCATCGAGGAGTGCGGGCCGTTCCAGATCCATGGCGACGCCGACATGATGCAGGCCCTGGACGCGCTGCTGCGCGCCTTCGTCGAGCAGCGCCGGATGAAGATCTCCGGTGAGTACCAGCCCTGCTACCAGGTGCTGGCCTGACCGACTGCCCGGGGTCGGATCCCCGAAGGGGCTCCGAC
>JAFAFD010000295.1 GCA_023423675.1 Pseudomonadota bacterium
GCACTACCTTCAACTTGAAGCGTTGCGGATCGCGTCCGGCAGCGGGGCGCTCCTGCCGGTCTGCGTATCCATCCACACCACCACCACGTTGCCGTCCGAATACAGCCTGGTGTCGTCCTGCTGGTCGACGATGCGGTGGCCGATGGTCACGCTGCTGTTGCCCAGGCGCTCGACGAACAGTTCGACCAGGATGTCGTTGGGCCACACGATCGGCAGCCGGTAGTTGACGTTGGTCGCGGCCACCACCGGTGCGATGCGGTCGGTCATCGACACGCCTTCCACGCCCAGCATCCAGCGCACGCGCGCTTCTTCCAGGTAGGAAATGTACTTGGCGTTGTTGACGTGGCCCATGCTGTCCATGTCACGCCAGCGCACGCTGATCGGAATGCGGGCCAGGATCTTGTGTTCGCTGCTCATCAGGCGTCCTTCTTCTTCGTCGTGCTCTTGCTGGCCTTGCCGGTGCTCTTGGCGGCCACGGCTTTCTTTGCCACCTTGGCCGGCTTTTCAGGCTTCACCTTGCGCGGCGGGCGGGCGTCGGGCTTGTTGGCCACGGCGGCCGGCTGCTCCGGGCGCGCGCTGGTGGAGGGCAGCATGCGGGCCAGGAACTGGCCGGTGTACGACTGCGGGCAGGCCGCCACGTCTTCCGGCGTACCGGTCACCAGGATGGTGCCACCGCGGTGGCCGCCTTCCGGGCCGAGATCGACGATCCAGTCGGCGGTCTTGATGACATCCAGGTTGTGCTCGATCACCACCACCGTGTTGCCTTCGTCGCGCAGCTTGTGCAGCACGCCCAGCAGCGCTTCGATGTCGTGGAAGTGCAGGCCGGTGGTCGGCTCGTCGAGGATGTACAGGGTGCGGCCGGTATCGCGGCGCGACAGTTCCTTGGACAGCTTCACGCGCTGCGCTTCACCACCGGACAGCGTGGTCGCGCTCTGGCCCAGCTTGATGTAGCTCAGGCCCACGTCCACCAGCGTTTCCAGCTTGCGGGCAATGGACGGAACCGGCTCGAACAGCCTCAGCGCATCTTCGACGGTCATTTCCAGCACGTCGTTGATGTTGTAGCCCTTGTACAGGATCTCCAGCGTTTCGCGGTTGTAGCGCTTGCCGTGGCAGACGTCGCAGGGCACGTACACGTCCGGCAGGAAGTGCATCTCGACCTTGATCAGGCCATCGCCCTGGCAGGCCTCGCAGCGGCCACCGCGCACGTTGAAGCTGAAACGGCCCGGCGAATAACCGCGCGCACGCGCTTCGGGCACCTGCGCGAACAGCTCGCGCAGCGGGGTGAACAGGCCGGTGTAGGTGGCCGGGTTCGAACGCGGGGTGCGGCCGATCGGCGACTGGTCGATGTCCACCACCTTGTCGAACAGGTCCAGGCCATCGATCTCCTTGTACGGAGCGACCGGGTGCGAGGAACCGTTGATCTCGTTGGCGGCCAGCGAGAACAGGGTGTCGTTGATCAGGGTCGACTTGCCCGAGCCGGACACGCCGGTCACGCAGGTCAGCAGGCCCGACGGAATCGCCAGGTCCACGCCCTTCAGGTTGTTGCCGCTGGCACCGCGCAGGTGCAGGGTCATCTTCGGATTCGGCTTGTGCCGGCGTTCCGGGATCTTGATGGAACGCTTGCCCGACAGGTACTGGCCGGTCAGCGAGCGCGGTGCATCCAGCAGATCCTGCAGGGTGCCCTGGCCGACGATCTCGCCGCCATGCACGCCCGCACCCGGGCCGATGTCCAGCACGTAGTCAGCCAGACGGATCGCATCCTCGTCATGCTCGACCACGATGACCGTGTTGCCGAGGTCGCGCAGGCGGGTGAGGGTGCCCAGCAGGCGTTCGTTGTCGCGCTGGTGCAGGCCGATGGACGGCTCGTCGAGCACGTACATCACGCCGACCAGACCGGCGCCGATCTGGCTGGCCAGGCGGATGCGCTGTGCTTCGCCACCGGACAGGGTGTCGGCCTTGCGCTCAAGAGTCAGGTAATCCAGGCCGACGTCGACTAGGAAGCCCAGGCGTTCGCCGATCTCTTTGACGATCTTCGCCGCGATCTCACCGCGCCAGCCCGGCAGGCTCAGCTCGCTGAAGAACTTCAGTGCTTCGTCGATCGGCAGCACCACCAGCTCCGGCAGCGGGCGGTCGGCCACGAACACGTTGCGTGCGGCCCGGTTCAGTCGCGCGCCGTTGCATTCAGGGCAGGCGTGTTCGCTGATGTACTTGCCCAGTTCTTCCTGCACCGCCGCCGATTCGGTTTCCTTGTAGCGGCGTTCCAGGTTGGGAATGATGCCTTCGAAACGGTGCTTGCGCTGGGTGCGGCCACCGGCCTCGGTGAAGTAGGTGAAGGTGATTGCCTCATCGCCGCTGCCGTACAGCACGGCCTGCTGCACCTTGGCCGGCAGCGAGTTCCATGCTGCATCGGTGTCGAACTTGTAGTGCTTGGCCAGCGAGGCGATCAGCTGGAAGTAGTAGGCGTTGCGACGGTCCCAGCCGCGCACCGCACCGGCGGCCAGCGACAGTTCCGGGTGCACCACCACGCGCGCCGGGTCGAAGAACTCGGCCATGCCCAGGCCATCGCAGCCGGGGCAGGCGCCCATCGGCGCGTTGAAGGAGAACAGGCGCGGTTCCAGCTCGGGCAGCGAGTAATCGCAGACCGGGCAGGAGTACTTGGAGGAAAACAGGGTCGGCGCGGTCCCGGCGTTGTCCAGGCTCTGCACCGAGGCCATGCCGTCGCCCAGCTTCAGCGCGGTTTCAAAGCTCTCGGCCAGGCGCTGCTTGATGTCCTCGCGCGGGCGGAACCGGTCGATCACCCCTTCGATGGTATGCTTCTGGCGCAGCGCCAGCGGCGGCACCGCGTCGATCTCATACAGCTCGCCGTCCACGCGCACGCGCACGAAGCCCTGCGCACGCAGCTGGTCGAAGACCTGCGCATGCTCGCCCTTGCGGTCGCGGATGACCGGGGCCAGCAGCATGTAGCGCTGTTCCGGGTCCAGGGTCAGCACCTGGTCGACCATCTGGCTGACCGTCTGCGCTTCCAGCGGGTAGCCGTGGTCCGGGCAGCGCGGGGTGCCGACGCGGGCGTACAGCAGGCGCAGGTAGTCGTAGATCTCGGTGATGGTGCCGACGGTCGAGCGCGGGTTGTGCGAGGTCGACTTCTGCTCGATCGAGATGGCCGGGGACAGGCCCTCGATGTGGTCCAGGTCCGGCTTTTCCATCACGCTCAGGAACTGCCGTGCATAGGCTGACAGCGACTCGACGTAGCGGCGCTGGCCTTCTGCATAGATGGTGTCGAACGCCAGCGAGGACTTGCCCGAGCCGGACAGGCCGGTGATCACGATCAGCTTGTCGCGGGGCAGGTCGAGGTCGATGTTCTTGAGGTTGTGCGTCCGCGCGCCGCGGATGCGGATGAAATCCATCGCCATGGGGGATCCGGTTATGGGGGGACGTTGGCTGGGTGCCGGGCCAGCGGGGGACGGGCAATCGGTCAGCCTACCGAGGTGACCAGATGGGGGCAATAAGCGACAATGCCAGCCCGGTGTCTCACCTTGTGAGACGAAGCGACAGCTTTGTGTAGAGCCGAGCCCACGCTCGGCTGCCCGGACCCCGAACCGTTCAGCCGGGCATGGCTCGGCTCTACTGGGGCGGGAGGCAGACCCCGTCCGGGGCCGCCCAGGGGTTGACTTGACCGGCGCCCAATGATCTGCGTACAATCCCGCTCCTGTCCGCCCTCGATGGCGACAGTCCATAGACCACAATAACTACAGAGGAAGTCTGGTCATGTACGCAGTACTGGTCACCGGCGGTAAGCAATACCGCGTGGCGCAGGGCGAAAAGCTCCGCATTGAAAAGCTCGAAGCCGACGTCGGCAGCGAGATCAAGTTCGACAACATCCTGCTGCTCGGCGACAGCGATGGCATCAAGATCGGCGACGCCCTGAGCGGCGCTGCGGTCACCGCCACCGTCCTGTCCCAGGGTCGTGCTGACAAGGTCCGGATCATCAAGTTCCGTCGCCGCAAGCACCACATGAAGCGTCAGGGTCACCGTCAGTACTACACCGAAATCGAGATCACCGGCATTGCCGGTGGCAGCAAGTAAGGAGATAGGTCATGGCACATAAAAAAGGCGTAGGCTCTTCGCGCAACGGTCGCGACTCCAACCCGAAGTACCTGGGCGTCAAGATCTTCGGTGGCCAGGCCATTGAAGCCGGCAACATCATCGTGCGTCAGCGCGGCACCCAGTTCCACCCGGGTTCGGGCGTCGGCCTCGGCCGCGACCACACCCTGTTCGCCCTCGTGGACGGCAAGGTGGAGTTCTCGGTGAAGGGCGCCAAGAAGCGTCGCACCGTCAGCGTCGTGTCGGTCGAAGCCTGATAAGGCTGGACTGGCGGCCATGCCCCGGCATGGCCCTGCTGGTCGAATCGCACGCTGCATGAAGAGCCCCGCTTCGGCGGGGCTTTTCGTTGGAATCAGTGGTACAACGGGCACGGCCCGACATTCAAGCAAGGCGGCGGCACGCAGGCCGCGCCCATCGCAGGCATCGAAACAATGAAACTGGTAGACGAAGCAGAAATCGAAGTGTTCGCCGGCAACGGCGGCAACGGCTGCATTGGCTTCCGTCGCGAGAAGTTCATTCCGCTCGGCGGCCCGGACGGCGGCGACGGCGGTGCGGGCGGCAGCGTGTACATCCGCGCCGACGAAAACCTGAACACCCTGGTCGACTTCCGCCATGACCGCATCTTCAAGGCGCAGCGCGGCGAGAACGGCATGGGCCGCCAGGCCTATGGCAAGGGCGGCGAAGACCTGACCATCACCGTGCCGGTCGGCACCGTGATCATCAACGTGGCCACCGACGAAATCATCGGCGACCTGACCCAGCACGGCGACCGCCTGCTGGTGGCGCAGGGCGGCCGTGGCGGTCTCGGCAACATGCACTTCAAGAGCTCGACCAACCGCTCGCCGCGCCAGGCGCTGCCGGGCGAGCCGGGCGAAGAGCGCACGCTGAAGCTGGAGCTGAAGCTGCTGGCCGACGTCGGCCTGCTGGGCTTCCCCAACGCCGGCAAGAGCACACTGATCCGCGCCGTCTCGGCGGCAACGCCGAAGGTGGCCGATTACCCGTTCACCACGCTGTACCCGAACCTGGGTGTGGTGAAGGTGGAGAACTACCGCAGCTTCGTCATCGCCGACATTCCGGGCCTGATCGAAGGTGCAGCCGACGGTGCCGGCCTGGGCGCGCAGTTCCTGCGCCACCTGCAGCGTACCCGCCTGCTGCTGCACCTGGTGGATATTTCCCCCATGGAAGGCGGCGTGGAAGGCATTTCCCCGGTCGAGCAGGTGCGTGCCATCGAGCGCGAGCTGGAAAAGCACGACCCGGAGCTGCTGCAGAAGCCGCGCTGGCTGGTGCTGAACAAGGCCGACCTGATGTTCGAGGACGAGGCCAAGGCCGCGGCCGAGCAGATCGTCGCCGAGCTGGGCTGGAAGGAGCCGTGGTTCCTGGTCTCGGCGCTGGGCCGCGAAGGCACCTTCCCGATCATGAGCCGGGTCATGGCCTTCTTCGATCGCCAGAAGGAAGACGAGCTGGAAGCCCGCAACGCGCAGTAGAGTCGACTGTCAGTCGACTGACGTTGACGGAAAACCCGGCTTCGGCCGGGTTTTTTGTTGTGGTAGTGCC